>NZ_JBWQPU010000127.1:0-206 GCF_056620325.1 Psychrobacillus sp. Z3-81 | reverse complement strand
CATCGGCGCTGAAGAGCTTAACTTCCGTGTTCGGTATGGGAACGGGTGTGACCTCTTCGCCATCATCACTAGACCTGATTATTTGAAAGACAAGTATTATTATATCAACTCTGTGCAATTTTGCAAGTGTTTTTTAATAAAATTTTATTCTTTCAAAACTGGATAAAGGACATCAGAAACAAACAAATTGGTTAAGTCCTCGATCG
>NZ_JBWQPU010000126.1:0-206 GCF_056620325.1 Psychrobacillus sp. Z3-81 | reverse complement strand
GGAGGATGACGGGCTCGAACCGCCGACCCTCTGCTTGTAAGGCAGATGCTCTCCCAGCTGAGCTAATCCTCCTGGGTAATAAATTTCTTAGTTACTATGTAAGTTTATTGCAAGCCTAGCGACGTCCTGCTCTCACAGGGGGAGACCCCCAACTACCATCGGCGCTGAAGAGCTTAACTTCCGTGTTCGGTATGGGAACGGGTGTG
>NZ_JBWQPU010000125.1:0-209 GCF_056620325.1 Psychrobacillus sp. Z3-81 | reverse complement strand
CACCGTGCGCCCTTATTAACTTAACCTAATTCGGCTTCCAATACACTGCTCATTGCGTTGTCAACTTCAGTCGTTCAGTCAGTCACGTACGTTAGTACGCTCCTTCCTTCTCTCCATCGTTTCCTAGCACTACTTGTGTCTTGAAACCCTCTAACTAGTAATAGTTATAAGTTACACATCATGATCACGTCAGTGATCACAATTTGAAT
>NZ_JBWQPU010000124.1:0-210 GCF_056620325.1 Psychrobacillus sp. Z3-81 | reverse complement strand
TACTCTCGGATAGACGAGGTTTACTCTCGTTTAGGACCAATACTCTCGGTTAGGGATGGTTTACTCTCGGATACAAGGGATGTACTCTCACTTGGCTTATGAATGGCTACCGGTCAGGAAATCCTGAAAAGGAAGCAAGGATTTTTCGAAGCTAGAGCTTATTCTCGGTCGAATGGGATTTACTCTCGTTCGCCAAGACTTTATTCTCGG
>NZ_JBWQPU010000123.1:0-210 GCF_056620325.1 Psychrobacillus sp. Z3-81 | reverse complement strand
TACCATCGGCGCTGAAGAGCTTAACTTCCGTGTTCGGTATGGGAACGGGTGTGACCTCTTCGCCATCATCACTAGACATTGTTTTTAAAAGAACAAGTATTATTATATCAACTCTGTGCATTTTTGCAAGTGTTTTTTTAATAAAATTTTATTCTTTCAAAACTGGATAAAGGACATCAGAAACAAACAAATTGGTTAAGTCCTCGATCG
>NZ_JBWQPU010000122.1:0-215 GCF_056620325.1 Psychrobacillus sp. Z3-81 | reverse complement strand
ATTAGTTGAACCAATCGGGCTTTTAGGGCCAGTTGATCTCCCACTTAGCTGTCTCCTTTCTTTTGCCATCTTGAAGTAGGAGTCTTACTGTCCCTTAATGCGGGATAAAGTGAAACTTTGATTGGTGGGGGGGGGGGGTTCTTTCATCCCCCACCAATCATTAGTTGAACCAATCGGGCTTTTAGGGCCAGTTGATCTCCCACTTAGCTGTCTCC
>NZ_JBWQPU010000121.1:0-215 GCF_056620325.1 Psychrobacillus sp. Z3-81 | reverse complement strand
TTTTCTTTCATCCCCCACCAATCATTAGTTGAACCAATCGGGCTTTTAGGGACAGTTGATCTCCCTCTTAGCTGTCTAATTTCTTTGTCATCTTGAAGTGGGAGTCTTACTGTCCCTTAATGCGGGATAAAGTGAAACTTGATTGGTGGGGTTTTCTTTCATCCCCCACCAATCATTAGTTGAACCAATCGGGCTTTTAGGGACAGTTGATCTCC
>NZ_JBWQPU010000120.1:0-216 GCF_056620325.1 Psychrobacillus sp. Z3-81 | reverse complement strand
CACCTGCCTGAGAAACATAAGCTGCTCATGCACTCAGATCAGGGCTGGCATTACCAGATGGAAAAATACCGGGACGTCCTTGCATCCAAAAACATCAAGCAGAGTATGTCTCGAAAGGGCAACTGTTACGACAACTCTGTCATGGAGAACTTCTTTGGTATTATGAAATCCGAATTTCTCTACTTAAAGGAATTTCAAAGTGTGGAGCATTTTAAG
>NZ_JBWQPU010000119.1:0-219 GCF_056620325.1 Psychrobacillus sp. Z3-81 | reverse complement strand
CTCGGATAGCCTGACTTTACTCTCGTTCAATATGGTGGAAAGGCATGGCCAAAGTCCACTTGGGATTCGTCAAGGTGTTGCTCCTGGGGTGTGCCTTCCTTTACTCTCATTCGGCGAGGATTTATTCTCACTTAGATTAGGCTTACTCTCGCTCGGTGAATCTTTACTCTCGGATAGCCCAGGTTTATTCTCATTCAGCCGGTTTACTCTCGTTCGGCC
>NZ_JBWQPU010000118.1:0-227 GCF_056620325.1 Psychrobacillus sp. Z3-81 | reverse complement strand
CCGAACACGGAAGTTAAGCTCTTCAGCGCCGATGGTAGTTGGGGGTCTCCCCCTGCGAGAGTAGGACGTCGCTAGGCAACAGCAAGGCCGTCACCGAGTCAAATCGGTGGCGGTCTTTTTTCTATTGTTTAGAATATCTAGGAGAAGGAAAGAAATTGCTGGACAACCTGATAGGGTTATCTGGGGCAGATTGAATTACTCTCGTTCATAGGAGGAATACTCTCGAA
>NZ_JBWQPU010000117.1:0-229 GCF_056620325.1 Psychrobacillus sp. Z3-81 | reverse complement strand
CTACAGCCTCTCTTCGAATACGGAAGCCGTCACGCTCAGGCTGCATCCCCTTCATCAACGTGTTGATGACAAACTGTGCTTTTCCTTTTTGGGTGACATCTAATAAGGTCGCGCCTCGACCACCGATTTTATCAACTACGTCTACTGGGATGCCTGTTTTCTCGATTGCCTCCGCTGTGCCTTTTGTCGCAATAATGCGGAAGCCGACATCGTTGAAACGCTTCGCAAT
>NZ_JBWQPU010000116.1:0-229 GCF_056620325.1 Psychrobacillus sp. Z3-81 | reverse complement strand
TTCTCGTGACCTGATGTGCTATTCTTTATAAGTACAAATACGTATGAACCTTTCCTTGGCTTTTTCGATTCTCCAACGAATTGCTCAGGAAACGGGGATCAGTAGAAACTAGGAGGAAACAAACATGGCAATTACACAAGAACGCAAAAACGAATGAATCGCTGAGTACAGAACTCACGAAAGCGATACAGGATCTGCAGAAATTCAAATCGCAATCCTTACTGAAGAG
>NZ_JBWQPU010000115.1:0-229 GCF_056620325.1 Psychrobacillus sp. Z3-81 | reverse complement strand
AACCCACATGCCATACATGATTGGGTGTATTTCTTTTATGCTTCCAGCAGCAATCATCGTTATTGGGTAAAAGATAAAGCCAATTGCGATACCAGTAGCGAGTGAATAAGTTAGCGGCATCATAATAATAACGAAAAACGCCGGAACTGCTACTGCAAAACGATTCCAATTAATTTTCCCAATTGCAGATACCATTAATACCCCAACGATAATAAGTGCTGGTGCTGTG
>NZ_JBWQPU010000114.1:0-231 GCF_056620325.1 Psychrobacillus sp. Z3-81 | reverse complement strand
TACTTTAGGATGGCAAGGAACATTTATAGTAGTAGCAGTTGATATTACCGGTTTACAATCTGGCGCTTCTAACAAAGTAAACAACCTACAGTTTATCCCTACTCAATCTGAACCAACGGATGAAGAGGAACCTGAAGATGGTAATCCAGGAGATGAGATAACTAATCCAGAGCCAACTGACCCGAACGAACCACCTGATGAGGAAACCCCTCCTGAAGAGGATACAGAAGA
>NZ_JBWQPU010000113.1:0-231 GCF_056620325.1 Psychrobacillus sp. Z3-81 | reverse complement strand
GCTAAAGTGTATAACGCAGTGGTTTCCATCTCAATGGCTAGGATGCCATATTGTGCCCATTTTTCATGGTCTGCTTTATCATTGTAAAATTGATCTGCAGTAAATACATTACCAACTTTTAAATTAAGGCCTTTTTCCACACCTGTGTCATATGCCTTTTTTAATAAGCCAAAATCAGCTGTAGGGGCAAAGTCGATTCCATCAAAAAGTAATTTATTCATATTGGAATCA
>NZ_JBWQPU010000112.1:0-235 GCF_056620325.1 Psychrobacillus sp. Z3-81 | reverse complement strand
TTTATTTGTATAAGGATCTGCTTTCCTGCTCCGACAATCGCTATAAAGTACAGCAATAAAAAATGCCAGCCAAGCTACTGGAATGTTTCGTTGTCCGATTGTTACATAATTCATCTTAAACTCCTTTTCCCTGAGCATTTGCCAGTATCAAGTACTACTTGAAATTATATTGCGTCACGATTGTCTCTCGTTCTAATGATTGACCTCGGAAATATTCATATAAAGACATACCTAA
>NZ_JBWQPU010000111.1:0-235 GCF_056620325.1 Psychrobacillus sp. Z3-81 | reverse complement strand
CTCGATGCTCGCTTATGGCGTGAGTGAAGGTGGAACAAGCTGGACGTCTGCATCCACACTGACAGGTGTGATTGTAGGGGGAGTAGCGCTTATTCTGTTTGTTATTGTGGAGCTTCGTCACAAAAATCCATTGCTGGAGCTTCGTGTATTTAAATCATCTGATTTCACACGGGGAATTATTCTGGCATGGGTATCGCAAATTGCCCTGTTCGGAGCGATGATTCTGATCCCGCTC
>NZ_JBWQPU010000110.1:0-238 GCF_056620325.1 Psychrobacillus sp. Z3-81 | reverse complement strand
AGTACACACAGTACGCCGAGTGTCATACTTTTGGTAGCGGCGTGAGCACGTAAATACACATCAGGCAGACGAATGAGTCCAAAAGCGCTAAATGCACTCAGCAATGCACCAAGCAAAACGATTAAACCTATAGCCGTTTCGGCGGTTACACTAACGATCTCCTTCATTTTTGAATACCGCCCCCCGTTCAATATAGCGTGCAAATGCCACCGTACTTAGAAAAGCCAGAATGCCAATC
>NZ_JBWQPU010000109.1:0-238 GCF_056620325.1 Psychrobacillus sp. Z3-81 | reverse complement strand
GACCATTTTTGCCTGAACGCCAAATATAATAATCCCGTTTCGGATTCACCTTGGATGAACGTGACTCTGCAAACCACGCATGTTCATCCGACGTATGATTCAGCACCAGGTCCATCATGATCTTGAGACCGCGTTTGTGCGCCTCTGCCAGCAAACGATCAAAGTCCTCCATCGTACCGTACTTGCGCAAAATGGCATAATAATCCCGGATATCGTATCCATTATCATGTCCAGGTGA
>NZ_JBWQPU010000108.1:0-238 GCF_056620325.1 Psychrobacillus sp. Z3-81 | reverse complement strand
GGCCCGCCGCGCGAGGGCGGCGCTGGCACGTCGGGCAGGTGAACGACGAACGGTTCATGAACTCGTCCCGGCGGATCGGCGTCCCGCAGCGCCGGCACGGCTGGCCGGCGCGTCCGTAGGCCTCGAGCGACCGGTCGAAGTACCCGGACTGCCCGTTGACGTTGACGTACAGGGCGTCGAAGCTCGTCCCGCCCTGGACGAGGGCGCTGCGCATGACGTCCTCCGCGGCCGCGAGGAC
>NZ_JBWQPU010000107.1:0-238 GCF_056620325.1 Psychrobacillus sp. Z3-81 | reverse complement strand
ATGGCGACATGTGCAGCTGACGAATACTAATCGATCGAGGACTTAACCAATTTGTTTGTTTCTGATGTCCTTTATCCGGTTTTGAAAGAACAAAATTTTATTAAAAAAACACTTGCAAAATTGCACGGATTTGATATAATAATACTTGTCTTTCAAATAAACAGGTCTAGTGATGATGGCGAAGAGGTCACACCCGTTCCCATACCGAACACGGAAGTTAAGCTCTTCAGCGCCGATG
>NZ_JBWQPU010000106.1:0-239 GCF_056620325.1 Psychrobacillus sp. Z3-81 | reverse complement strand
TCATCCCCCACCAATCATTAGTTGAACCAATCGGGCTTTTAGGGACAGTTGATCTCCCACTTAGCTGTCTCATTTCTCTTGCCATCTTGAAAGTGGGAGTCTTACTGTCCCTTAATGCGGGATAAAGTGAAACTTTGATTGGTGGAGGTTTACTTTCATCCACCACCAATCATTAGTTGAACCAATCGGGCTTTTAGGGACAGTTGATCTCCCACTTAGCTGTCTCATTTCTTTTGCCA
>NZ_JBWQPU010000105.1:0-240 GCF_056620325.1 Psychrobacillus sp. Z3-81 | reverse complement strand
TTAGAGTTTGTTCCTTTATTGTCTGCTGCCTTTGTAGCAGACTCCTCTACAATGATAATTTCATCCTCTTCAGCAAACTCGGTTTGATACTTATATCCTCGAGCTTGGCGACCTTTTTTGCTATCGTCGCTAGAGCTTTCTTGCTCATCCTCATCTGGCAGAGACAATAGAGGAATAGAAACCAGACCACCGATCCCCACAAGAGTGTACACCACTCCTGCAGATGCGGAAGTTTGCCCA
>NZ_JBWQPU010000104.1:0-240 GCF_056620325.1 Psychrobacillus sp. Z3-81 | reverse complement strand
CCCTCACGGCACCCGCCCGGCCAGGCTGTGTCGAGGTGCCTGACGCATCGTTCTCCTTTCGCCCGCCCACCAGCTCCACGGGCGTGGTCCTGTCGTGGTCTGCGTCGCGTCGGGCACCGCTGGCGGGGAGTGGATCGAGAGAGGTCTGCTCGGTCATCCCGAAGCAGCGCCGCCCACCTCGCCCCACCGGAGGCCAGGACGAACGGGGAGCAGCGATGAGAGCACCAGGATCGACGACAC
>NZ_JBWQPU010000103.1:0-242 GCF_056620325.1 Psychrobacillus sp. Z3-81 | reverse complement strand
GTGGGATAGATGATTGGGGTGAAGTCGTAACAAGGTAGCCGTATCGGAAGGTGCGGCTGGATCACCTCCTTTCTATGGAGAATCGTTTCCCGCGTGGAAACATTCAAATAAGCAGGTTCTTAGAACCTGCGCAACTCACTCGTTGCTCAGTTTTGAGAGCTCAAACTCTCAAACAGCTTGCTTTTGCATGGAGCTTGTTCTTTGAAAACTAGATATCGAAACGAAATTTTGCGATTTAGAAC
>NZ_JBWQPU010000102.1:0-242 GCF_056620325.1 Psychrobacillus sp. Z3-81 | reverse complement strand
CGAAAGTGGCGGGCACAACTGGAGACAAGAGGGTACGACGCATTCTTCCCCAAGAAAAAGGGGCCCCAGTCCATGAAAAAAGAATCTAAAAAACAGCCTGAAAATGTACTAGCCGAAGGCTCTACACAATCACTCGAAGCTCGTATCAAACAACTCGAGATGGAAAACGAGTATCTAAAAAAGTTGAATGCCTTAGTTCAAGCCAAGGAAAAGTCACCAAAGAAGACAAAGTAAAAGTCATC
>NZ_JBWQPU010000101.1:0-243 GCF_056620325.1 Psychrobacillus sp. Z3-81 | reverse complement strand
AAATAAACGCTTCGCTGATCGGGACATATCGGCCGTACCCATAGCGTAGAACAAGGGAGCGAGGTGTTCCGTTCCATAAGATGGGACGGCCATGCGGGCATGAGGAGCCTTTTTCTCATATTGAAACAGTTCTCTTGTGTTCCACTGCTCCAAGCGCTCCCCCATCCAGTTATCGAATTCCACTGCCCAGTCTTGGGGTTCATCATCGCTGCCAAGCATGCGCAGATTATGAACCGTTCCACC
>NZ_JBWQPU010000100.1:0-243 GCF_056620325.1 Psychrobacillus sp. Z3-81 | reverse complement strand
CCTTTACTCTCGTTCGACGGGAACTTACTCTCGTTCGGACGGGATTTACTCTCAAATAGCCGGTTTACTCTCGTTCGACCGAGGTTTATTCTCGGATGGCCCAACTTTACTCTCGGTTAAATTGGTGAAAGGGCATGGCCTAGGTCCGCTTTGAATCGGTTGTGGAATTACTCTCGGTTGGCTTTCCTTTACTCTCGTTCGACGGGAACTTACTCTCGTTCGGACGGGATTTACTCTCAAATA
>NZ_JBWQPU010000099.1:0-244 GCF_056620325.1 Psychrobacillus sp. Z3-81 | reverse complement strand
AGTAGCGAAAGATGGGTGAGAATCCCATCCCCCGTATGACTAAGGTTTCCTGAGGAAGGCTCGTCCGCTCAGGGTTAGTCGGGGCCTAAGTCGAGGCCGATCGGCGTAGACGATGGACAACAGGTTGATATTCCTGTACCACCACCCTGCCCTTTGAGTGATGGGGGGACGCAGTAGGATAGGGTAAGCGTGCTGTTGGTTATGCACGTCCAAGCCGTGCGGTGTGGATGTCGGCAAATCCGCA
>NZ_JBWQPU010000098.1:0-245 GCF_056620325.1 Psychrobacillus sp. Z3-81 | reverse complement strand
CTGGGTCTTCTTTGAGGTGAAGGATCACTTTGGTACCCCGGCCAATGGGCTCACCATGGTCTGCCCGGACGGTGAAGGAGCCACCCGCAGACGACTCCCAGGCATACTGCTCATCATCATTGTGCTTCGTGATCACAACCACTTTCTCTGCAACTAGATAGGCCGAGTAGAATCCGACACCAAACTGCCCGATCATGGAGATGTCTGCACCAGCCTGGAGAGCCTCCATGAACGCCTTCGTGCCA
>NZ_JBWQPU010000097.1:0-246 GCF_056620325.1 Psychrobacillus sp. Z3-81 | reverse complement strand
CCTCGTGGTCTGGCCCGTCGAGTCGTTCGCCGTGAAGCCGCGCTGCATCGTCAAGGGTGGTCTCATCAACTGGGGAGTCATGGGCGAGCCGAACGCCTCGCTGCCCACGCCGCAACCCGTCATGTATCGCCCGATGTTCGGATCGTTCGGCAAGGCGCAGCAGTCGACGCGGGTGACCTTCATGTCCCAGGCCGGGATCGACAAGGGGGTCCCGGAGCAGCTGGGACTCCAGAGCCAGGTGCTGCC
>NZ_JBWQPU010000096.1:0-246 GCF_056620325.1 Psychrobacillus sp. Z3-81 | reverse complement strand
GACCGCCGACCCCGTGCTGAGGGTGAGCTGGGCCGCGGACAGCCGGTGGCTCGCGTGCCTGGTGGCCACCGGCGGCGGGGTGCGGACGCAGGTCTGGGTCGTGCGCCCGGACGGAACGGACGCGCGGCGGGTGGCGGGTGACCTGCACGAGCACGCCGAGCTGGGGCCCTGGACGCGCAGCGGCCACCGCGTCGTCGTGACGTTCCCGCCGACGGGGGGCCGCCCGGCCCGCTCGTTCCTGGGGGA
>NZ_JBWQPU010000095.1:0-249 GCF_056620325.1 Psychrobacillus sp. Z3-81 | reverse complement strand
GAAGATCTCCCACGTGTCCTTGACGGGGGACTCGGGCCAGTCGGTCCAGAGCATGCTCACCTCCATCGGCTCCGGGTTCTTGAAGGTGGTGTCGGCCTTGTAGTCCTCCACGGCGCACGTGATGTCGGCGGGGCCGGCAGTGGTGCTGCCACCGCCGCCGTCACCGTCGGAGCACGCGGCGAGGGCGAGCGCCGAGACGGCGGTGAGGGCCACCCCTCGGTAGAGCATCGCCGACCGGCTGGGTCGGGC
>NZ_JBWQPU010000094.1:0-250 GCF_056620325.1 Psychrobacillus sp. Z3-81 | reverse complement strand
GGCTGAGAATCTACTTTTCGAACGTGCAAGGAACCTGGAGCCGCAGGGATTGTTAATGCTTGAACGGTTACTGCATCACTTAATCCGGTATGGTTCCTCGCTCTCACTTCATACTCATAGACTTGACCACCGCTTAGTGAATGATCGACTAACGTATGATTGGGGTAATCCAGTGTCCACGACTTGCCTGTTGTCCTATTCGTAATTTCATACTGATAGCCGTCTGTATACCCTTGGCCTGTCGGCAAAC
>NZ_JBWQPU010000093.1:0-251 GCF_056620325.1 Psychrobacillus sp. Z3-81 | reverse complement strand
AATATATAAATCGCCATTCTGTAAGGCATCACCGTTTGCACGGGTTTTAGGAATACGCGTATGAGGGGTCATTTGGAAATCGTATGGATTACCTTCTTGACCAAGCATCAACCATGCACCACCAATTTTTTGCCATACAATCATGGGTGTTGCTGAAGTTACAACCGCGAAATCACCATTCAAACCAAAAGTATTTCGTGGGTCGGCTGCGCCATTTTCAGTAGGTTGTACGTCACCAGTACCAGGAGCAT
>NZ_JBWQPU010000092.1:0-251 GCF_056620325.1 Psychrobacillus sp. Z3-81 | reverse complement strand
ACTTCTTCTTTAACTGATCCAAAACCGATAACTTTTTGGCCAAGACGGCGTTTAATAATCGGTTCGATTCCATCAAATGCACCACCGCAAATGAATAGAATATTCGTTGTATCAATTTGGATGAATTCTTGATGAGGATGCTTTCTTCCTCCTTGTGGCGGAACGCTTGCCACTGTGCCTTCAAGAATTTTCAGCAACGCCTGCTGTACACCTTCACCTGAAACATCTCGTGTAATGGATGGGTTTTCAGA
>NZ_JBWQPU010000091.1:0-251 GCF_056620325.1 Psychrobacillus sp. Z3-81 | reverse complement strand
CACACCGCTCGAGAAGGCGAGATGGGCGAATTGCTACTCTCGACGCCGTGATGTCTGTCGGCGTATGGCTCGTCATTGATTCGGTCCTGGATAACGCGATCTCCAACGAGATCCACTCAGGCATGGCTGATGACGATGTCGTCGGCCGCGCCAGGTCGCTGCGCGAACGTGGGTGGGCGCTGAGTGCCGCGCACCCGCTCCGTGGCCAGGGTCTCGTCGGCTGGCCTCCCAGGGAAGCCGAGCTCGACATC
>NZ_JBWQPU010000090.1:0-252 GCF_056620325.1 Psychrobacillus sp. Z3-81 | reverse complement strand
AGTGCCTCGACCTCACCGAGGCCGCACTCGCCCGCGGCAACGGGGCGGCGGTGCCGCGGGGCCGCCAGTGGTCGGTGGGTACCGGGCTCGCGCTCGCGATGATCGCGACGATCCCGCCCCGCGGGCACTTCTCGGACACGTCGGTCGCGCGGCTCGAGGACGGGACGTTCGAGGTGTGCGTCGGCACGGCGGAGTTCGGCAACGGCACGACGACGGTCCACCGGCAGCTCGCCGCGACGATCCTCGGCGTGC
>NZ_JBWQPU010000089.1:0-252 GCF_056620325.1 Psychrobacillus sp. Z3-81 | reverse complement strand
ATGCCCCGGTGGGTACAGGCAGCGATGACGGCCCGACAGGCGGTCGTTCCGCTGCTGGGCATCGCACGAGCTGACCGCAACGCGTTCCAGCAGGTGCGGATGGTCAACGGTGAGGCGCTCATCGCGGTGGACGACGTGCACCTCGAGATGCGCATCGCCGTAGGTGTCGACGCGGAGCGCTCTCTGGTGGGGTGCACGACTGCGGTGCGGCTGAAGAATCGCCGGGGCCGGGTCTACTTCGCGCCCGTTGCC
>NZ_JBWQPU010000088.1:0-253 GCF_056620325.1 Psychrobacillus sp. Z3-81 | reverse complement strand
CACCGGCTCGTGCCGTCCGCCGCCGCGACGCACCCGTCGAGGGTCGTGGCCGTCTTGAGGGTGACGTAAGGCGTCCCACGCCGGACAGCGGTGAGCCAGACGCGCAGCAGCTCCTACCCCTCGTCCTCGCGCAGACCGTGCTGCACGACGACGTTGTGCGAACGCAGGTGCTCGGCGCCGCCAGGCGCGGCGGGGTGCGGGTCGCTGACGGCGTGCACGACCTCAGTGACGCCGGCGGCGGCGAGCTCGTGCG
>NZ_JBWQPU010000087.1:0-253 GCF_056620325.1 Psychrobacillus sp. Z3-81 | reverse complement strand
AACCTTCGTATAATTCCCGCTATCGATGGCGTCAAAGCCTTCTTTTGGAACCACTGTTCCATCGCGGAACAGATGCGGGAATGGCTCCATACGGATTGCAGTTGCCCCAAACGCTGTGACCAGCTTGTCCGCAGGCAGTGCACGCAGGTAACTTTCCAGCTGTGCTGAAGATTGCTTGCCAATCCAAGCTTTGGCTTCTTCCGCGTTAGCCGCTTTCCCCTCTTGTACAAGCAGCTTCACGAGTACATCCTCG
>NZ_JBWQPU010000086.1:0-253 GCF_056620325.1 Psychrobacillus sp. Z3-81 | reverse complement strand
ACCTTCTTCAACCAAGTAGTTCCATGCTGCCTTCGGGTATTTTCCCCAAGTATATATATCCATCCACCAATGGCTATTCAACTCCTCTGCATTCTCAGCAGCCAAAATATCTTCCGGCTTTGAAGATGCTGGGTAAGCTGGACCATAGGCAAAGCTCGGACCAATCTGTCCATCCGGGACATATTGACGGAATGCTTTGATGACACTGGCATTGGCCAGGTTTGCGTGATGATTCACTTGATAAAATAACTTC
>NZ_JBWQPU010000085.1:0-254 GCF_056620325.1 Psychrobacillus sp. Z3-81 | reverse complement strand
GACGATTGACGTTAATATCAGAGCTTGGGGGAGTGGATCGACATATTGTTCAGCCTGCTCCCCGAGCAGCGGTGGTGCTCCTGTTTTGAGACGTGACATCGTGATCAGCAGTAGATGCACCCCGTGGGTGAGTATGGACATGCCGAGCACAATCCGGAGCAGGCTCCGCGATAAGATTAAAAAGACGGCGACCGCAAACAAAATGCCAACGGCCACACACATCAATATTTCCATATCAACGATCCTCCCCGATC
>NZ_JBWQPU010000084.1:0-254 GCF_056620325.1 Psychrobacillus sp. Z3-81 | reverse complement strand
CTTCGTGATCCAGGCGTGTGGATGGGTAGGGGAGCGTCGTGTGGGCAGTGAAGTCGCGGGGTAACCCAGCGGTGGAGCCTACACGAGTGAGAATGCAGGCATGAGTAGCGAATGACGGGTGAGAAACCCGTCCGCCGAATGATCAAGGGTTCCAGGGCCAGGCTAATCCGCCCTGGGTAAGTCGGGACCTAAGGCGAGGCCGACAGGCGTAGTCGATGGACAAGGAGTTGATATTCTCCTACCGGCGAAGAACC
>NZ_JBWQPU010000083.1:0-254 GCF_056620325.1 Psychrobacillus sp. Z3-81 | reverse complement strand
GATCATGGCCGCGGCGTCGGCCACGATCGCCGGTGCCGCCGCGGGGCGCACGGACCCGGGCGCGGGGACGCAGTCCGCCGGAGCGAGGGTGAGGCGTTGCATGACGTCGCGCAGCGGCGGGCCGGGCTGCGTGCCGCGTGCCGGGTCGAGGAGACCGTCCTGGGAGTGCCGTCCTGTCGTCATGCGTCCTGTCCCCACAACCGGCGCGCGAAGTCGCGCGCGAAGGTGATCATCTCGTCCCAGCTGCTCACGCC
>NZ_JBWQPU010000082.1:0-255 GCF_056620325.1 Psychrobacillus sp. Z3-81 | reverse complement strand
CAGAGCTGATAGCCAGCTCCAGCGTGACGAGCGCACCCTGTAAAATAACACCTGAAAACCCATACAACATGCTGCCTGTCCTGTCGTGTGTGGTGAATTACCGCCTCTTGTCTCCCTCCGGTTACCCGAAGGGAGCGGGCTTTCTTTCACCGATGGCGATTAGCCACCATAAACATCAAAATCGAAGTACTTTTTCGCTAATTTCTCGTAAGTACCGTCAGCGCGCATTTCGGCAAAGGCTTTGTTCAGTGCTTC
>NZ_JBWQPU010000081.1:0-257 GCF_056620325.1 Psychrobacillus sp. Z3-81 | reverse complement strand
CGGGCCACGTGCGCGTCAACGGTGACCGCGCCAAGCCGGCGACGCCCGTCCGACCCGGCGACGAGGTCCGGGTGCGCGGTGAGGGTCCGGAGCGGATCGTCGTGGTCTCCCGCGTCGTCGTGAAGCGGGTCGGCGCGTCGGTCGCGGCCGAGTGTCTCGTCGATCACACGCCTGCACCTCCCCCCCGGACCGAGGTCCCGGTCGCGGGCGTCCGGGACCGCGGTGCGGGCCGCCCCACGAAGCGGGAGCGCCGCAAG
>NZ_JBWQPU010000080.1:0-257 GCF_056620325.1 Psychrobacillus sp. Z3-81 | reverse complement strand
GGAAGCAAATACTTTTACACCACTGTTCGCTACAATATCGTTCATTTCAACCAATTCCATATCGAAGCGCAGATCTGGTTTGTCTGAACCGTATTTACCCATTGCATCTGCATACGTAATCCGTTGGAAAGGCAGTTCCAGCTCAATTCCTTTCGTTTCACGCAGCAATTTGGCCATCAGCTCTTCCATCATTGGCAGCAAGTCATCCTGTTGCAGGAAAGAAGTCTCAATGTCGACTTGGGTAAATTCCGGTTGAC
>NZ_JBWQPU010000079.1:0-257 GCF_056620325.1 Psychrobacillus sp. Z3-81 | reverse complement strand
CTGAAACCGCTGGCCGAGCGCTGGCTGGTGGTCGGTGATAAGTTCGTCCTGGGGTTTGCGGAAGAGATGCTGCGTAAAAGCCTGGCCGACGCTGGCCTGGCGGCTGAAATCGCGCCGTTTGGCGGTGAGTGTTCGCATAATGAAATCAACCGCCTACGCGATATCGCCGGCAACGCGAAGTGCACCGCCGTGCTGGGGATCGGCGGTGGCAAAACCCTGGATACCGCGAAAGCGCTGGCCCACTTTATGAATGTGCC
>NZ_JBWQPU010000078.1:0-257 GCF_056620325.1 Psychrobacillus sp. Z3-81 | reverse complement strand
CGGCGAGAGAATAGGTATCTGGCTGGTGTTAACCGTTTGCATACCGCTGTTTTGTATTTGTTTTCTATAATTTGGCTTTCAACACGATTTTATCATTTCATATGCAACTGTGCGTCTCAATATAGTCTCAATTTTGTGAGAAAATAAAGTATATTGAAAGTACCAGTACCTAGTACGGAGGACACAGATGGGAAACAGTAGCGAGGTTCAATACGACAGACAATTGGGTCATGGAAAACGTTTCGTAGGTCGGGCCA
>NZ_JBWQPU010000077.1:0-258 GCF_056620325.1 Psychrobacillus sp. Z3-81 | reverse complement strand
CACGTTTTTCGTCCAGCAACTTCGAACAACTCTGAACATCCGTTGATTCTATATAATTGTCTTTTCAATTCGGAGCTGATGCTTACACTGTCCTTCATCATCCATGAGCAAGAGATTAGAGATCATTGGACTGATTTGGCTAAAAATCAAATTCCTTATGTGTCCATTACAAATACCGGTCCACACATTGAGGAGCTTATGGTGAAGCTGTACCGCGAATCCTCCGTACCCGGTATAGGATCTTCTACTATGTTATAC
>NZ_JBWQPU010000076.1:0-258 GCF_056620325.1 Psychrobacillus sp. Z3-81 | reverse complement strand
ACTACATTTCCTTTGGATTTACTCATTTTTTCGTTATTTTCTCCAAGTATCATTCCTTGGTTAAATAGCTTTTGGAAAGGTTCCTTTGTAGGAACAACACCAATATCATACAAGAATTTGTACCAGAATCTTGCATAAAGCAAGTGAAGTACAGCATGTTCTGCTCCGCCAATATACGTATCTACTGGCATCCAATGCTTAAGCTTTTCAGGATCAGCAATCGCGTTTGGATTTTTCGGATCGATATAGCGCAGGAAG
>NZ_JBWQPU010000075.1:0-259 GCF_056620325.1 Psychrobacillus sp. Z3-81 | reverse complement strand
AAATTTATGAAACTGCTCGTTACCGGCGGAGCCGGGTTTATTGGAAGCAATTTTGTGATTTATATGCAGCAGAGGCATCCTGATTATGAAATTATTAATGTGGATGCACTTACGTATGCAGGTAATTTGGAAAACTTGAAGTCCCTTGAAGGCAACACACGTCATACCTTTGTCAAAGCAGATATAACGGATGCTGCCGAGATGGATCACCTGATTGGTCAAGGAGTAGACGTAGTTGTCAACTTTGCGGCAGAATCGC
>NZ_JBWQPU010000074.1:0-260 GCF_056620325.1 Psychrobacillus sp. Z3-81 | reverse complement strand
GCGAGCTCCTCGAGATCGGGTGCTGCGTTGATCGCGCGCGTCTCGTCGTAGAGGGGGGAGGCGACCTCTCGTAGTCCGGCCCAGACCTCGCTGTGAGATCGCAGCGACGCGATGGCCTCGTCGGGCATGCGGGCCACGCGCCCGAGCGCGACCGCGACGCTCCGGGCGAGGTCACCGGCGTCCTGAGCGGCCTTGAGTGCGGGCAGCGCCGTGGCCCCGAAAGGAGCCATGACGGGTTCGTAGGCGATGAGGTGCGGAAC
>NZ_JBWQPU010000073.1:0-260 GCF_056620325.1 Psychrobacillus sp. Z3-81 | reverse complement strand
AGGAACGATTAAATACGTATTTGACGAATGTTTCTATTATAGTGATTTATGCTCTATTATGCTGGGCAATTGGCTGGCAAGCATTTCTATTAATTCAGGCACCGATTTTATTTGTAGCTGGCTCATTGGGAATTTGGTTATTTTATGTGCAGCATCAATTCGAGGATTCTTATTTTGAGAATGAATCTGAATGGGATTACGTGAAAGCAGCTGTTGATGGTAGTTCCTATTACAAATTGCCGAAAATTTTACAATGGGTA
>NZ_JBWQPU010000072.1:0-262 GCF_056620325.1 Psychrobacillus sp. Z3-81 | reverse complement strand
GAGAGTTGTAAAATTTCTTGCCCATATTGGTCCATCAGTTCGTCGATGATGATCTCCTTTTCCTCAATAACGAGGCGTTCCATTGTTATTTCATCCACTATTTCTCCCCCTTCCTAAATATTGACGAGGCTATTCCGTTTCCGGTTTTAGTTTTTTTAAAATAAAGTTCATTTGTTTATTCAGGCTTGATCACATTCGGATAATCAGTCGGTCTCATGGAGATAATCCCGTGTACAAACAATACGCATAGAAATATTGATTA
>NZ_JBWQPU010000071.1:0-264 GCF_056620325.1 Psychrobacillus sp. Z3-81 | reverse complement strand
AACCTCAACCACCCTTTCTAATCTATCTACTCTCGAAAAAATATACCTGCAACGAATGATTGACATAAAATACAGCCATCTTATAGAATGAAACAGTCACTCATTTATATAGACCAGTCATTATACTTGAAAAGAGGGATTTCATGTGAGTGCAAAAATGGACTCGCGTCAAAAAATTTTAGAGGCTGCTACTCGCCTTTTCAACATACAGGGATATCATGCAACAGGCTTAAATCAAATTCTGAAGGAAAGCGGTGCCCCTAA
>NZ_JBWQPU010000070.1:0-264 GCF_056620325.1 Psychrobacillus sp. Z3-81 | reverse complement strand
AGGACGCCCTGCCCGGAAACCCCATGGGTGGTGTCGCCCGGCCCCGCCCGGACCGGCAGAACCCCAAACCCCTGCGTGGGACGGGCACCCCGGAACTGCTGCTGGACTCCGTCGCCAGCGGTCGTCGCACGGCCCGTGACCCCTGGCCCGAACGTGACCTCGCCGTCGTGGCGACCCTGCTGGTGAGCGGCATCCGCAGCGCCGAACTCCTCGGTCTGCGCGTCGGGGACCTGGCAGGACGCCCCGGCGACGAACGGCTCCACG
>NZ_JBWQPU010000069.1:0-264 GCF_056620325.1 Psychrobacillus sp. Z3-81 | reverse complement strand
CAGAGGCCGAGGTCGTCAGAAGCTCGCTCCCGACGACCGCTACCGGATCCACCGATCCGGTAGGCGGTATGCGGATGCCGACGAGCCCCGTCCGGCCCGTCGTCAGGGAGTTGGCCGCCGCGGCGCCGCCGGTGAAGGCACCCTCCGTCGCCGACGGCGGCACGGTCGCGCCGACCTCGCCGGCGAGCGTCTCGATGGACGTGACCTTCGCGACGACGAGGGCGCCGCCGTCGGCGGTGCGCAGCGCACGCGCCTCGCCTGCAG
>NZ_JBWQPU010000068.1:0-266 GCF_056620325.1 Psychrobacillus sp. Z3-81 | reverse complement strand
GCTGATTTTTCGATGGCATCCAGTAACTGATGAAGCTTCACCGCATCCGCGAAAGTAGGTACTAAGGCTGTGCCTTCTTGAATATCTTGGGCGAACTTACGATAAGCCTGAGCCATATTCAGAACAAACCCGGAATCATTCTTTAGAGACTGTGGCGCCCAGTAATAGGAATCCGGTATGGTTAGTTCACGAAGCTCGCTGTCAGTAGCTCCTGCACCGCGTAATTGGTGTGATCCGAATTGAATGGATGCAGGCGCACTCAGTAC
>NZ_JBWQPU010000067.1:0-266 GCF_056620325.1 Psychrobacillus sp. Z3-81 | reverse complement strand
GCACTGGGCCAGTTTGTGATGAAGACCAGGAGGACCCTGAAGGGCCACGGAAATAAAGTTCTGTGTATGGACTGGTGCAAAGACAAAAGAAGAATTGTGAGCTCTTCCCAGGATGGGAAGGTGATCGTGTGGGATTCGTTCACTACCAACAAGGAACACGCTGTGACAATGCCGTGTACCTGGGTGATGGCATGTGCATATGCCCCTTCTGGATGTGCCATTGCTTGTGGTGGCCTGGACAACAAGTGTTCTGTGTACCCTCTGAC
>NZ_JBWQPU010000066.1:0-267 GCF_056620325.1 Psychrobacillus sp. Z3-81 | reverse complement strand
ATGAATCAGCTTGCGGCTGATCGTGTACCATCTGCCACTCCGGCAGCTGTGGAGAAAGAGCAAATTCCAGAGCAGCTCTTGTCAAAAGGTGAAAACAAACAACCAAAAATTGACCACACGCCTGCTGCCGAATGGAAGAATTCTGACGACTTGACGATTGAAGCAAGCATTACCGATGACCAAGCCAATACGGCTGTTTTTGTCAATTATCAGGATTCACAATCCGAATGGAAAAAAGTAAAAATGGAAGCAGGAAATTCAGGCAGC
>NZ_JBWQPU010000065.1:0-267 GCF_056620325.1 Psychrobacillus sp. Z3-81 | reverse complement strand
TGTCCCTACTGCTAAATCGTTGGTGTCCATAGCGTAAGGAAGAGTGAGGAAAAAAAGAGCAGGCGACAATATGTAATCAATCAATAATCAATCGTAAAATCAATATCAATTCGGGGCCGGATTCAATATGATCCAGTCCTTTTCTTTTGCCCAATATTCCTTCAATCCCTTGTCCGATGTAGGTTTCAATCGTTTCTCCAAGACAAAAATCCGTAGGATTTCCAATCTCTATTCAGTGTGTTTCCCAACCGTAAAACCGTCTCAAAA
>NZ_JBWQPU010000064.1:0-267 GCF_056620325.1 Psychrobacillus sp. Z3-81 | reverse complement strand
AATCCAATGCTTGCGGTCTCAGGAAATGAATAGATGCATTTTGCCACCTGCAAAGGGTCCAAAGGCAATGACTTTTCTCCGGCAATATGTTCAGCAGCAATTATCCCTTCATGTGAGGCTACATGTGCAAGCTGCAATCCGCCGGTACAGTCGCCAATTGCATAAATATGGGATTCTTTCGTTTGCTGCATCTCGTTCGTTTTTATGTATCCTTGTTCAATGACGATCTCCGTATTCTCTAAGCCGATGCCTTCAATATTTGCTTGT
>NZ_JBWQPU010000063.1:0-267 GCF_056620325.1 Psychrobacillus sp. Z3-81 | reverse complement strand
CAGCTACTCACCTGCTTTCTTAGTGAAATGTTATCGTTACCCTTGATAAACACCCTCGCCCGTCCCGGCAGCAGGCTCGTAAAAACAATGCTACTTATATTGACCTGCAAACGGCTGACCATACCATGTATCAGGACATGGTGCATATGGATTAAAATACCATAGAGCGTATTGCGCCGGCTGTTCTCTCCAATAATCTAGTGTTCTTTTCGCTAGGGTTTTTTCCGTGGGTCTAGCTCGTTGATAGAAGAAATTCCCTTTTGGCAC
>NZ_JBWQPU010000062.1:0-269 GCF_056620325.1 Psychrobacillus sp. Z3-81 | reverse complement strand
AACTGCTGGTTGGAACGGGCGTCGAAGGGGCTGCGGCGCCGGACGGACAAGGTGGTCATGGTGTCCTCCTCGGACGGTGTCGGCGCCCGGTGCGAGCGCCTGTGACTCACACAACCTGAGCCTCCCCCGCTCACTTCCGGCGTTCACCGGGGGCGGACGCGTGGAGGGGGCCGGGACGGGGCAGGATCCGGTCATGGACTACGTGAAGCTCGGCCGCACCGGCCTCGAGGTGTCGACGCTCGCCCTCGGCTGCATGAGTTACGGGGACC
>NZ_JBWQPU010000061.1:0-270 GCF_056620325.1 Psychrobacillus sp. Z3-81 | reverse complement strand
CAATGATTTTAATAATCAATACAATAAGGGAATAAATAAACTTTCTGTTCAACAAACGAAAAATGTAAAATTAGCTGCATATATGAATATAGTTATGTCTATGCTCTTTTTTTGCTTGATTGGAACAGTAATTGTAATTGGTATTTCAGAAATTAAAAATGGAAGTCTATCAATAGGAGCTTTATCAGCATTTTTGATGTATGCTTTTAATTTTTTCTCACCAATTCAAAAATTATGGATTTATTTGTTAGCTATAGAATTAGTATGCTC
>NZ_JBWQPU010000060.1:0-270 GCF_056620325.1 Psychrobacillus sp. Z3-81 | reverse complement strand
CGAGCTCATCCTCCACATGAAGCGCGTCCTCGCGGAGCTCATCGCGGAGCAGACGGGCAAGAGCGTCGAGCAGATCCACACCGACTCGGACCGCGACCGCTGGTTCACCGCGCCGGAGGCGCTGGAGTACGGATTCATCGACCACGTCGTGACCCACGCCGACTCGGTCGCCGGGGGCGGCGGGACGACCGGTTCCTGAACCGGCTCACACCGCACGCGACCCCGCACCGACATCGAGGAGTAACCCCATGAGCATCGAGTCCCAGTTCA
>NZ_JBWQPU010000059.1:0-271 GCF_056620325.1 Psychrobacillus sp. Z3-81 | reverse complement strand
GTCGGAAGGCTATTACAGGCTTTCGGAGTAAAAACAATCGGATGTAAACGAAGTGGACAGAAGGCAGAATATATGGAATCTATGGTATCATTTGAAAAACTAGAGCAAGCTTTACCAGCTGCTGATATCCTTATTTCTGTATTACCAAGTACAGAGGAAACGAGAGGATTGCTGACCAGTAAACATCTTCAAAGAATGAAGCCCACCTCTATCTTTATGAATTTTGGTAGAGGGGACCTTGTAAAAGAAGAGGAGCTTTTAGAAGCACTAG
>NZ_JBWQPU010000058.1:0-272 GCF_056620325.1 Psychrobacillus sp. Z3-81 | reverse complement strand
ACTTCCCGACGGCGACGTTCACCCTCACCGAGCCCGTGGACGTCGCCGGGATCACCGAGGGCATGGTGACCGGCGAGGCCCGCGGCGCCCTGACGATCGCCGGCCAGACGCAGTCGGTCACGGTCTCCCTCGAGGCGCAGACCACGGCGGAGGGCACGGTGGAGGTCTCGGGCCAGATCCCCGTGACGTTCTCGGACTACGGCATCGAGGCGCCCGACCTCGGCTTCGTCAAGGTCGAGGACTCCGGCGCCGTGGAGATGCTGCTCGTCCTC
>NZ_JBWQPU010000057.1:0-273 GCF_056620325.1 Psychrobacillus sp. Z3-81 | reverse complement strand
CGCGGGTCGGTGTCGCCGGACCGGGTGGGGACGGTGCGGTCTATCCGTGGCGCTTCTGGCTCGCGGGTGACCCGACGGTCTCCGTCTTCCGCCCCGGCGGTCGACGGCCGGCCGCCCCCGGGCGCGGCGCCTGAGGGCGCGCGTTCTCCCGGAGCGGGTCGGCACGGCAGACTAGGCGGGTGCGTCGCACGAGATGGCGCCGTGGGAACCGAAGGAGAAGCAGTGAGCAACGTGCTGGACGAGCTGACGTGGCGTGGTCTGGTCAGTCAGACC
>NZ_JBWQPU010000056.1:0-275 GCF_056620325.1 Psychrobacillus sp. Z3-81 | reverse complement strand
CCTGGAGCAGAACCGGCAGGCAGGAGGCGAACGGGTTGGTCTGGTGCTTCTTGTACAGCGCCATGGTCTCGCGGCTCATCGCCTCGCGAGACGCGGGATCCTTCTTGTTCTTGTACTTCTTCTGGATCGCCTGGAGCTCCGGCTGGATCATCTGCATCCCGCGGGAGGCGCGGATCTGCTTGAAGAACAGCGGGATCATGACCGTGCGGATGATGATCACGAGACCGACGATCGACAGGACCCAGGCGAGCCCGGCCCCGTCGGACATGCCCAGC
>NZ_JBWQPU010000055.1:0-276 GCF_056620325.1 Psychrobacillus sp. Z3-81 | reverse complement strand
GCTGCCGGCGCCGCGATGCACCGGGACCTCGCGGAGCAGGACATGCTCGGCGACGGTGGAGCGAACGCCCTGGGCGCGCTCCTCGGCACCCAGGTCGCGTTCTGGGCCCCACGTCCGGTGCGGGTCACCGCGCTCATGGTCCTCGTCGGGCTCACTGCGGCGAGCGAACGGATCAGCTTCTCCCGGGTGATCGCCGACGTCCCGTGGTTGCACCGCGTCGACATGTGGGGTCGACGCCCCCCGTCTTCCCCGTCCATGCCCACCACGCAGAGCGCC
>NZ_JBWQPU010000054.1:0-276 GCF_056620325.1 Psychrobacillus sp. Z3-81 | reverse complement strand
CAGGAGGTCCTCGGGGACGGTGGGCGACTCGGTGACGAACCTGCGGCGTCGCTCGATCGTGGACTCGACCCCGCCGAGGCTCGTGGCGGGGACCCACAACCGTAGAGCCTCGACGACCCCGTCGGCCGCCGCGATCCCGCCCTGCGGCCGGAGGCCGATGATCGCCCCGAATCCGTCCATGACGCGTCGGGCGGTCTCGTGGCCGGGGTCGTGCGGCAGGCTCGGGTGGCGCACCTCGGCAACGGCCGGATGCGCGGCGAGCCTGCGCGCCAGCTC
>NZ_JBWQPU010000053.1:0-278 GCF_056620325.1 Psychrobacillus sp. Z3-81 | reverse complement strand
ATGAAGCCAAAAGGAACGGAAAAAGAATCATTGCCGTGGGGACAACAGTTGTCCGGGCATTGGAGTCCGCTGCTGAAGCAAATGGCTTGGTTGAAGCAAAAGAAGGGACGACGAGTTTGTACGTCACGAAAAATTATCCGCTGAAAATAGCGGACGGACTGATTACGGGATTTCACGAGCCGGAAGCAAGCCACTTAGATATGCTTACTTCGTTTGTTCAGGAAGAATTCTTATTATCCGCATACGAAATTGCTATCACCGAAGGCTACTTATGGCAT
>NZ_JBWQPU010000052.1:0-278 GCF_056620325.1 Psychrobacillus sp. Z3-81 | reverse complement strand
ACATGTTGTAGACACCTTCCTAATCCTCTTCATTATTTCAGAACACTATTTTTTACTTCTTTGTTCTTAATCTATGTTTATACCGCTTGTTTACATCCGCATTTTACTACCCAATGCTTACATTAACATTTGCGGGTCTACATCCAGACTAATGAGCAGCTTTTGCGCCTGAACATCATCGTCCATGCGCCGGGCCGTTGCGAGAGCAAGCCCGATGGCGTCTACATCTCCACGCCATTTTATCATACATTGGAATCTGTATCTATTCTTGATCCGAG
>NZ_JBWQPU010000051.1:0-279 GCF_056620325.1 Psychrobacillus sp. Z3-81 | reverse complement strand
GACTCGCTCGGCGAGGGACGGTTCGCCGCCGAGGACTTCCTCCGGGAGATCCAGGCGCTCGCGGCACGCTTCGAGGTCATGCGCGTCGACGGCGAGGACTACCGCCACCGTTCGGTCGGTGGGGCGGTGCCGACCTTCGACGACGACGCGGTGCTCGCCAGCACCGCGGGACGCGCGGGTGCGGCGGTCGACGACTTCGACGCGTTGCTCGCGCACCTCGCGCGCGTGCACCCCAGCCGGTACGGCGCCCTGCTCGACGGCGTGACGCTCCTCGGCCTC
>NZ_JBWQPU010000050.1:0-279 GCF_056620325.1 Psychrobacillus sp. Z3-81 | reverse complement strand
AACCTATACCATCTTATTAAATTCCTTTCTCAGCCTTTTGATAATTCGTTTTTCCAGCCTTGATATGTAGGATTGTGAAATCCCCAGCATGTCTGCAACATCTTTTTGGGTTTTCTCTTCTTCTCCTACAAGACCGAACCTGAGCTCCATAATTTGTTTTTCTCGGTCATTCAGCTGATCCAGGGCTTTCATCAAGAGCTTTTTATCCACATTCGCTTCCAGATCCTTTGTAATAATATCATCATCCGTGCCCATGACGTCTGAAAGAAGCAGCTCATT
>NZ_JBWQPU010000049.1:0-279 GCF_056620325.1 Psychrobacillus sp. Z3-81 | reverse complement strand
ATGATTGCTAATTATGCAGTAAAGGGTGGTGCTGATTTAATTTTAGCTCTAACATCTGGTCGTTTTAGACAAATGGGAAGAAGCTCCCTTGCAGGCTTACTACCATTTACAAATGGAAACAATCTGGTGATGGATTTTGGTGCGAAGGAAATTATTCCGTTAATTAATGAGGTTCCAGGCATTTTCGGCTTATTTGCTAGTGATCCAACGATACAATTAGATAAGTATATTGATAAAATAGTAGAGAGTGGTTTTTCCGGAATCATCAATTATCCCTCC
>NZ_JBWQPU010000048.1:0-279 GCF_056620325.1 Psychrobacillus sp. Z3-81 | reverse complement strand
CGAGGGCTTCACCAGCAAACCATTGAAGGGAGAGATTCACATGGGGAAAACATCATCTCCAACCGAATCACAAACACTGATGTTTGCAAAAGAGTGGAAGGAGCAGGAAGCTGTAGTTGTGCCTGAGGTGGTATACAGTCGTCATATCGTCATGTTATCTGGCCCCTGGACAGAGCAGGAACACGTCATGGCTGCCAAACTTCCGAATGTGCAGTATGTATCCCTTGGGCCAGACCCAGCGGATCGAGTTGGTCATTCCGGCTTGATGGATGAGCAATA
>NZ_JBWQPU010000047.1:0-279 GCF_056620325.1 Psychrobacillus sp. Z3-81 | reverse complement strand
CTTTCTCCATAACAATCCTTCTGTAGAATTTTTACATGTAAGTATTGTGAATGATCCTAGAGAAATTGCGGAGGAGGAACGCATGGTTTCTACCAATGCTACGACCGAGGTTGATCTATATGGACAGTGTGCCTCAGAAACAGTTGCGGGAAAATATTATTCTTCATCAGGAGGACGAGCAGACTTCGCAAGAGGTGTTCGCTTTGCAAAAGAGGGGAAGGACTTCATTTGTATGAGTTCTACAGCTAAAAATGATGAAATCTCTCGTATAAAGCTACA
>NZ_JBWQPU010000046.1:0-279 GCF_056620325.1 Psychrobacillus sp. Z3-81 | reverse complement strand
ATCGAGAATAAATGCCCTGAATGAGAGTAAGCAAGCGCTATCCGAGAATAAAATCTATCTATCCGAGAGTAAACCTGGCTCAACCGAGAATAAATGAAGGCTATCCGAGAGTAAAGAGGAAGCAGCGTAGGCGGGAACCACCAGCCAAGCGGTCGCATGCTGAGTGAGAGTAAATCTGCTCTAACCGAGAGTAAACCAGGCTCAATCGAGAATAAATGCCCTGAATGAGAGTAAGCAAGCGCTATCCGAGAATAAAATCTATCTATCCGAGAGTAAACC
>NZ_JBWQPU010000045.1:0-280 GCF_056620325.1 Psychrobacillus sp. Z3-81 | reverse complement strand
CGTTCAACCCTCGTGGAGGCAAATACTCAGGTGTGGCACTTGTGAACGGACAGGTTGTTCAGCTTTCGAAAGACAACAAATCCTTGAGTGCGCCAAATGAACAAGGTGTACTTTACCGCACAGGTTCATATGGTGAGAGTGTAACGATTCTGTTCTCGGCTGCACCAGGAAGCAATCTTCCTGTCAATTTGCTGTTTACACCACTTCCGACAGAGAAGTAATTGCTTCTCATGTCACCAGGAACGGACGGTTTGGAGTGAAAGCTTACATCACATATACC
>NZ_JBWQPU010000044.1:0-280 GCF_056620325.1 Psychrobacillus sp. Z3-81 | reverse complement strand
CATCCCTGTGTTGGCAAATCCATTTTATTTCTATATTAAATCCTACATTTTCTGGCAATGATTCTAAAACCATCTTAAGAGAAGGAAATGGCTGATTTTCAGAAAAGAAATTTTCCTCCTCATACAAAGATTGTTTCCGGTCTTTGGTTTTTAATGCAGTCACATGAGAAAGCTTCAATAACTGGAGTTGGTCAAATGTTAATTCTTTTACTGGGATTTCAAACAATTCAACTGGATCAGCTTCATATTTCCTCTTCATGGTCAGACAGCAGGTGAGGTC
>NZ_JBWQPU010000043.1:0-280 GCF_056620325.1 Psychrobacillus sp. Z3-81 | reverse complement strand
CTCAGCGGCGAGGACATGGCCGAGCAGATCCAGCACTTCATCACGGACGTCCTCACGGCGTACGTCGAGGGCGCGACGGCGGCCGGGAACCCGGACCAGTGGGACCTCGAGGCCCCGTGGACCGCGCTGCGCGCGGTCTACCCGGTGTCCATCGAGGTCGACGAGGTCGTCGAGCAGGCGGGCGGCGTCGAGCGGCTCACGCACGACCTCATCCTCACGGAGGTCCTCTCCGACGCGAAGCACGCCTACGAGGCGCGCGAGGCCGAGCTCGGCGAGAAGA
>NZ_JBWQPU010000042.1:0-281 GCF_056620325.1 Psychrobacillus sp. Z3-81 | reverse complement strand
CGGAGTGACGATATTCTCATACGGTCCGCCTACTGTGCGATCTGCTGCCAGAAGCCACGGCTGAGTGGTCTGACGTGCCCGCTCCACCACTTCACCCAGGCGGATATCCTGACCATGGCGTCCTTCACGTACCCAGCCGGCATCCAGCCATAGACACTCGATCCGTCCATAATTCGTAAGCAACTCCATAATCTGCGCATGCGTGAACTCCACGAACTTCTCCCACAGCCACGGATACGCTTTCGGATCATAGGATGGCCCGCGCCACATATGACTTCCTC
>NZ_JBWQPU010000041.1:0-287 GCF_056620325.1 Psychrobacillus sp. Z3-81 | reverse complement strand
AATATATTACGGGCGCAAGCATAGAAGGGCCGACTGATGAATGGCAACATATGAAGATTGAGGTAAAAGGAACAAATATAAAAATTTACGTTGGTGATATGGAAACGCCAAAAATTACGTATGATGACAACAGTCCTACAGCATTTGTACAAGGTAAAATTGGCGTGCGCAGCTTCCAAAGTGATACGAAATACGACAATATTTCGGTAAGGCCATTTGAGGAGGATACTGGCGACGGCGATGACAACGGAGATGGCGAAGAAAATCCGGGCGACGGCGATGACAAC
>NZ_JBWQPU010000040.1:0-289 GCF_056620325.1 Psychrobacillus sp. Z3-81 | reverse complement strand
CGGGCGGGGTCCAGCTGCTCCCCCGGAAGGTTCGGCAGCTCCGCCAGCGCAGCGGGCCGACGGTCTGCGAGCCCGAACCGGTCGTCGAACAGCGCGGGGCCGTACCCGAGCGTCACGGTCAGGTGCGCGGCGGGGAGCTCGTGCGCCTCCCCGGTGTCCGCGGGCGGTTCGTCGGCGGCCCCGCCGAGCCCACCGGCTCCCCCGACGGGCGTCCCGGTGGTCATGGTGGCCACGGCTGCGCTCCAGCGGGCGAGGACGTCGGCGAGGGCGTCCGCGTCGGTCGTCGTCA
>NZ_JBWQPU010000039.1:0-304 GCF_056620325.1 Psychrobacillus sp. Z3-81 | reverse complement strand
ACCTCCTCGTTTCCGCTCGATAGATCCCTCGAATCGATTGATACCTCCCCATTTCCGCTCGATACACCCGGTTTTCCACATTAATTTGAAAACCGATCGATAGTACTCTTGAATCGCACGATACCTCCTCGTTTCCGCTCGATAGATCCCCCGAATCGATTGATAACTCCCCATTTCCGCACGATACACCTGATTTTCCGATCAGTAATTTGAAAACCGATCGATATTACTCTTGAATCGCACGATACCTCCTCGTTTCCGCTCGATAGATCCCTCGAATCGATTGATACCTCCCCATTTCCGC
>NZ_JBWQPU010000038.1:0-305 GCF_056620325.1 Psychrobacillus sp. Z3-81 | reverse complement strand
GCGAGAGTAACGGGAAGCCATCCGAGAATAAAGTGTCACCGAATGAGATTAACCACCGCCTAACTGAGAGTAACGGCCGACCCAGTAAGAGGTGGGAAATCGAGTGAGAGTAAATAGCCTCCGAGCGAGAGTAACGGCCAACCCAGTAAGAGGTGGAAATCGAGTGAGAGTAACTTCGCCTTATCCGAGAATAAAGTGTCACCGAATGAGATTAACCACCGCCTAACTGAGAGTAACGGCTGACCCAGTAAGAGGTGGAAATCGAGTGAGAGTAACTTCGCCTTATCCGAGAGTAAAGTAACCTC
>NZ_JBWQPU010000037.1:0-306 GCF_056620325.1 Psychrobacillus sp. Z3-81 | reverse complement strand
TCGAACGAGAGTATCGGCCTCCGGTATTCCCAGCGGACATAGGCTATGCCTTCCCCCATCTTATAACCGAGAGTAAAATCCGGCTATCCGAGAGTAAACCCCCCTCGAACGAGAGTAAACTTGCCGAATGAGAGTAAACCTCGTCTATCCGAGAGTAAACTTCCTCCGAACGAGAATAAACCTCGAATATCCGAGAGTAAATCTCGGCTATCCGAGAGTAAATTCCGAATATCCGAGAGTAAAACCCGCTCGAACGAGAGTATCGGCCTCCGGTATTCCCAGCGGACATAGGCTATGCCTTCCCCC
>NZ_JBWQPU010000036.1:0-320 GCF_056620325.1 Psychrobacillus sp. Z3-81 | reverse complement strand
GTTCGGGGTGGAAGCATGGCGACATGTGCAGCTGACGAATACTAATCGATCGAGGACTTAACCAATTTGTTTGTTTCGATGTCCTTTATCCAGTTTTGAGTGAACAAACTCATTTTATTAGAGGGTTTCAAGACACAAGCAGTGCTAGGAAACAAGTGAGTGAGAGAAGGAGCGTACTAGCGTACGTGACTGAACGAGCGAGCGAAGTTGACAACGCAATGCGCCGTGGATTGGAAGCCGAGCCAGTCTAGTGATGATGGCGAAGAGGTCACACCCGTTCCCATACCGAACACGGAAGTTAAGCTCTTCAGCGCCGATGG
>NZ_JBWQPU010000035.1:0-342 GCF_056620325.1 Psychrobacillus sp. Z3-81 | reverse complement strand
ATATCGGTGTTAGTGCCGTCCTTCATCGGCTCCTAGTGCCAAGGCATCCACCGTGCGCCCTTATTAACTTAACCTAAAAGTTAAAAAAGTTACACATCATGATCACGTCAGTGATCACAATTTGAATATCTTGCTTGTTTCTTGTTTGATGTCGTTTTATCCAGTTTTCAAAGAACAAAAGGCTTGCCCTTTTGCGACGAGTAATCGCAGGAGCAAAAAAGTTTGAATGTATGAACATTCAAAACTGAACTGCAAAACGTCAAGTCATGGGTAAAGACCCATGTTCCGAATAAATCCTTAGAAAGGAGGTGATCCAGCCGCACCTTCCGATACGGCTACCTT
>NZ_JBWQPU010000034.1:0-347 GCF_056620325.1 Psychrobacillus sp. Z3-81 | reverse complement strand
GAAAAAATTCACATATTACAAAAAGTTCCAAATAAGACACGAATACTCTTTGTAATAGGTGAATTTTTGTTTTTCTTGTATACAATCTTATTAAACCTAGTATATAATTAAAAGTTACATTTGTCTAGTGATACGATTTCCTATTCCTTTGCCAGCCTTTAAAGCATATGCCCATATTAGACTACGATCGAAACATATCACCTACGAAAAAAAGAGACATCCTAATGAAAGGATGTCTCTTTTTACCTGGTTACATCATTAAAATTATAATTTTACGATGTTTGCAGCTTGTGGTCCACGTTGGCCGTTTTCTACTGAAAACTCAACTTTTTGACCTTCTTCAAGTG
>NZ_JBWQPU010000033.1:0-422 GCF_056620325.1 Psychrobacillus sp. Z3-81 | reverse complement strand
CACCTATCCCAAGTGGACTTGGACCATGCCCTTCCACCATTCTAACCGAGAGTAAAATTTGGCTATCCGAGAGTAAACCCCGACCGAACGAGAGTAAATCCCAGCCATCCGAGAGTAATACTACAACCTATCCAAAGTGGTTGGACTATGCCCTTCCACCATTCTAACCGAGAGTAAAATTGGGCCATCCGAGAATAAATCCTGGTCGAACGAGAGTAACGCCACAACCACTACCCAGTGGACCTAGGCCATGCCCTCCCCCCATTTCTAACAGAGAGTAAAATCGGGCTAAACGAGAATAAATCCTGGTCAAATGAGAGTAAACTGGCTAAACGAGAATAAATCCCCCTCGAACGAGAGTAAAGCACCCACCTATCCCAAGTGGACTTGGACCATGCCCTTCCACCATTCTAACCGAGAGT
>NZ_JBWQPU010000032.1:0-427 GCF_056620325.1 Psychrobacillus sp. Z3-81 | reverse complement strand
ACGTCCCGGTATTTTTCCATCTGGTAATGCCAGCCCTGATCTGAGTGCATGAGCAGCTTATGTTTCTCAGGCAGGTGCTCTATAGCCCTCTCTAACATCTCTGCGACAAGTGAATAGGTAGGCCTAGAGCCAATGGTGTAGGTGATGATCTCGCCATTGAACAGATCTAAAACAGGGGACAGATAAAGCTTTTCGCCGAACAACTTGAATTCGGTGATGTCCGTCACCCATTTCTCATTTGGTGCATCTGCTTTGAAATCACGATTCAAGTGATTCGGTGCCACTTTCCCTACTTTTCCTTTATAGGACTTGTATTTCTTCATGCGCACGACACACTTCAAGCCAAGCTCTTTCATGATGCGTTGCACCTTCTTGTGGTTCACTTTTTGCCCACGATTCGCCAGTTCATCACGGATACGTCGGTATC
>NZ_JBWQPU010000031.1:0-457 GCF_056620325.1 Psychrobacillus sp. Z3-81 | reverse complement strand
TAAAAACCCAGAAATTAGTAAAGTGATAATACTGGGTAAAGTAAACACATAGTCAGCAACCATAATATTCTTTGCTGTTTTGTTGATATGTGTTTCATCTCCAGAAAATTCCGCCTTTAGTTTCCAAAAAGCAGCCGTGATAATATTACCAACAAAAATAATTGCCGAAATAATATGTATTAGCACTAAATAAACCATTTTTAGCTTCTCCCCTTTCTCCGTACACTAACACATCATATATTCGTTTTTTAACTTCCATCTTTTTTCTACATTTCGACAGTAAATAAAATAGCCCTCTAATAGTACTACCAAATTAAACTGCTTCGTTATTTCAAGAAAAAAGTGCCACTCCCTGACTTGAAGTAAAGCACCCCTTTTGTTAAACAATTTACATATATTAACTTATTCAACGCAATTGCAAAAAAACCTCCTTCTTCAACAAACCTGCCCCGTTTGT
>NZ_JBWQPU010000029.1:0-2946 GCF_056620325.1 Psychrobacillus sp. Z3-81 | reverse complement strand
GAAACAAACAAATTGGTTAAGTCCTCGATCGATTAGTATTCGTCAGCTGCACATGTCGCCATGCTTCCACCCCGAACCTATCTACCTCATCGTCTTTGAGGGATCTTACTTACTTGCGTAAAGGGAAATCTCATCTTGAGGGGGGCTTCGTGCTTAGATGCTTTCAGCACTTATCCCGTCCACACATAGCTACCCAGCGATGCCTTTGGCAAGACAACTGGTACACCAGCGGTGTGTCCATCCCGGTCCTCTCGTACTAAGGACAGCTCCTCTCAAATTTCCTACGCCCACGACGGATAGGGACCGAACTGTCTCACGACGTTCTGAACCCAGCTCGCGTACCGCTTTAATGGGCGAACAGCCCAACCCTTGGGACCGACTACAGCCCCAGGATGCGATGAGCCGACATCGAGGTGCCAAACCTCCCCGTCGATGTGGACTCTTGGGGGAGATAAGCCTGTTATCCCCGGGGTAGCTTTTATCCGTTGAGCGATGGCCCTTCCATGCGGAACCACCGGATCACTAAGCCCGTCTTTCGACCCTGCTCGACTTGTAGGTCTCGCAGTCAAGCTCCCTTCTGCCTTTACACTCTTCGAATGATTTCCAACCATTCTGAGGGAACCTTTGGGCGCCTCCGTTACACTTTGGGAGGCGACCGCCCCAGTCAAACTGCCCGCCTGACACTGTCTCCTGCCCGGGTCACGGGCATGGGTTAGAATTTCAATACAACCAGGGTAGTATCCCACCGACGCCTCCTCCGAAGCTGGCGCTCCGGGCTCTAAGGCTCCTACCTATCCTGTACAAGTTGCACCAAAATTCAATATCAAGCTACAGTAAAGCTCCACGGGGTCTTTCCGTCCTGTCGCGGGTAACCTGCATCTTCACAGGTACTATAATTTCACCGAGTCTCTCGTTGAGACAGTGCCCAGATCGTTACGCCTTTCGTGCGGGTCGGAACTTACCCGACAAGGAATTTCGCTACCTTAGGACCGTTATAGTTACGGCCGCCGTTTACTGGGGCTTCAATTCGCACCTTCGCTTGCGCTAAGCACTCCTCTTAACCTTCCAGCACCGGGCAGGCGTCAGCCCCTATACTTCACCTTACGGTTTTGCAGAGACCTGTGTTTTTGCTAAACAGTCGCCTGGGCCTATTCACTGCGGCTCTCTCGCGCTTGCACGCTAACAGAGCACCCCTTCTCCCGAAGTTACGGGGTCATTTTGCCGAGTTCCTTAACGAGAGTTCTCTCGCTCACCTTAGGATTCTCTCCTCGACTACCTGTGTCGGTTTGCGGTACGGGCACCCCCTGCCTCGCTAGAGGCTTTTCTTGGCAGTGTGAAATCAGGAACTTCGGACCAAAGGTCCTTCGCCGTCACAGCTCAATGTTATAGGATGCGGATTTGCCTACATCCACACCTCACTGCTTGGACGTGCATAACCAACAGCACGCTTACCCTATCCTACTGCGTCCCCCCATCACTCAAATGGCAGGGTGGTGGTACAGGAATATCAACCTGTTGTCCATCGTCTACGCCTATCGGCCTCGACTTAGGCCCCGACTAACCCTGAGCGGACGAGCCTTCCTCAGGAAACCTTAGTCATACGGTGGATGGGATTCTCACCCATCTTTCGCTACTCATACCGGCATTCTCACTTCTAAGCGCTCCACCAGTCCTTCCGGTCTGACTTCGACGCACTTAGAACGCTCTCCTACCACTGATACCATCGGTATCAATCCACAGCTTCGGTGATTTGTTTAGCCCCGATACATTTTCGGCGCAGCGTCACTCGACCAGTGAGCTATTACGCACTCTTTAAATGATGGCTGCTTCTAAGCCAACATCCTGGTTGTCTAAGCAACGCCACATCCTTTTCCACTTAACAAATACTTTGGGACCTTAGCTGGTGGTCTGGGCTGTTTCCCTCTTGACTACGGATCTTATCACTCGCAGTCTGACTCCCAAACATAAATCATTGGCATTCGGAGTTTGTCTGAATTCGGTAACCCGGGATGGGCCCCTAGTCCAAACAGTGCTCTACCTCCAAGATTCTCGCGTTTGAGGCTAGCCCTAAAGCTATTTCGGAGAGAACCAGCTATCTCCAGGTTCGATTGGAATTTCTCCGCTACCCACACCTCATCCCCGCACTTTTCAACGTGCGTGGGTTCGGACCTCCAGTAAGTGTTACCTTACCTTCATCCTGGACATGGGTAGATCACCTGGTTTCGGGTCTACGACCACATACTCATTCGCCCTATTCAGACTCGCTTTCGCTGCGGCTCCGTCTTCTCAACTTAACCTTGCATGGGATCGTAACTCGCCGGTTCATTCTACAAAAGGCACGCCATCACCCGTTAACGGGCTCTGACTATTTGTAGGCACACGGTTTCAGGGTCTATTTCACTCCCCTTCCGGGGTGCTTTTCACCTTTCCCTCACGGTACTGGTTCACTATCGGTCACTAGGTAGTATTTAGCCTTGGGAGATGGTCCTCCCAGATTCCGACGGAATTTCACGTGTTCCGCCGTACTCAGGATCCACTCTGGAGGGGTTGGACTTTTGACTACGGGGCTTTTACCCTGTCTTGCGGACCTTTCCAGATCGCCTCGTCTAATCCAACCCTTTGTAACTCCGTATAGAGTGTCCTACAACCCCAAGAGGCAAGCCTCTTGGTTTGGGCTCTTCCCGTTTCGCTCGCCGCTACTCAGGGAATCGATTTTTCTTTCTCTTCCTCCAGGTACTTAGATGTTTCAGTTCCCTGGGTCTGCCACAGATGCGCTATGTATTCACGCAAATGTACTACCCCATTACGGGCAGTGGGTTCCCCCATTCGGAAATCTCCGGATCAAAGCTCACTTACAGCTCCCCGAAGCATATCGGTGTTAGTGCCGTCCTTCATCGGCTCCTAGTGCCAAGGCATCCACCGTGCGCCCTTATTAACTTAACCTAA
>NZ_JBWQPU010000028.1:0-9236 GCF_056620325.1 Psychrobacillus sp. Z3-81 | reverse complement strand
CGTGCGGTTTCGAGCTGTTTACTTGCGATTGTCAAGGGTTTGGACGGCGTCACCGACCTAAAATTAGCCAACTCTGCCCTAGCGGGATATTAGGCAATCGCCGCTTTTTGCGAGCAAAAAGTGGATAGCAAATTAGTTTATTTGCGATTCGGATCAATTGGCGTTCCTGACCTGGGCATGTCACGTACAAATCGACGCAATATAAAAAGCTATGAGAAAAATCCTCATAGCTTTTCACTATTTGTCCTAACACTATTCCACCAAGCATCTCAGCTCCGGCACAACATTTGGAGGGATCTTGCCTGTCACACCAGCAACTAGATTTTCTGCCGCCATCCGTGCCATTGCGCCTCTCGTTTCGGCTGTTGCTGATCCGATATGAGGGATGGCAACCACCTGCGGCATTTTTAAAAGGGGATTGTCTGGGGATACCGGCTCTTGCTCGAAGACATCTAACCCAGCCCCCTGGATCTCTCCTTGCTCCAAAGCTTTTATTAAAGCCTGTTCGTCTACCACTTTTCCTCTAGCTACGTTAATGAGGAAAGCTGTTTTTTTCATTAGCTTAAGCTCGCGTTCTCCAATTAGCTTTTCGGTCTCTGCTGTCAATGGAACGATTAAGACAACAAAGTCAGACTTTGCTAATAAAGTATCAAGATTTGCATAAGCCATCCCATACTTCTCCTCAAGCTCCGGCTTCGGAGAACGAGCATAATACAAGACCTCCATCTCAAAACCGAAGGAGGCTCTTCTAGCTATTTTCTCTCCGATACGTCCCATCCCAACGATTCCAATTGTCTTGTGGTGTACATCCAATCCAAACAACTCTCTGACCTGTGTCGACTTATTCCATTGACCTTCTTTCACGTAGTCATTTAGCTCTGCAATCCTTCTGGAAGTGGAAAGAATCAAAGCAAATGCCAAATCAGCGACTGTTTCGTCTAACACATATGGCGTATGAGTCGCAAGTACCTTTGCCTTCTTCATCGCCTCCAAATCCAATCCGTCATACCCTACTGCAGCATTGCTCACAATCTTCAACTTCGGAAATCGCTCCAATAGTTCTTCTGTAACATGGGCATGCTGGATAAGCAGACCATCCACGTTCTCCAGCTCCTTATGAAGAATCTCCTCCGGAATCGGCTCCTCCTTATTCCAAATACGATACTCACAATACTCTGCGATATAAGACTCCACTTCTTGCGGAACTGATCTAGCAATAAAAACAGTAGGCTTCATAAGTACTCCCCTTTCGATGATATGTACTAGTTATACTTCGACAATCTTTGGTAATTCTCCTATTTTAATAGGGGAGTTTAGTTGGTTCACTTTTTGCTAGCAAAAAGTGGTGGATTTACAACCTCTACTTTACTTGAGATAGATTAGGCTAATTTGCCATTGAACGTGGAGAATGACTTGCTATCTGATGAAGTAATACACGCTGTTATTCTCTCCGTTTCTGCCGAAGAAAGTGTTATTGGCCATGTGCACTTTTTGCCTGCAAAAAGTGTAGCATTACCAATTTAGTCGCCTTCGCCATCCATTTAGTCGCTTTCACTCGTGAGTTAGTAACGTTCACGACTAATTTAGTCACGTTCGTCTCAGAGTTAGTCGCTCTCACGACTAGTTTAGTCACTTATCGGAAATTTACTGGAAATCCAGCGAGTGCTATATTTATAACAGATGCCAACTCTGATGCTGCTTCCCCACCTAAGACAGTGTCATTGGCCATGACCACTTTTTGCCTGCAAAAAGTGTAGCATTACTAGGTTAGTCGCCTTCGCCATCCATTTAGTCGCTTTCACTCGTGAGTTAGTAACGTTCACAACTAATTTAGTCACGTTCGTCTCAGAGTTAGTCGCTCTCACAACTAATTTAGTCACTTATCGGAAATTTACTGGAAATTATATTAAAAGACAAACACTATGTTTTAGCAGATTCCAGTAAATAGCCACTCTCATCCACAATTCAGTAATTTTCATCGCTCATTTATTCCTTAAGCCATATACCTTGTATCTGATTTTCCTCTCCACAAAACAAAACCCCACCATACTTGGCGGGGTTAACGATCTCGGTATACACCTGTTATTTTTAGTGCCTGCTGTAGTGTGCTGAAGGTCGACAAGCTACCGAAGTTCAAGCCAAGCTGGATCGTCGTTTGCGCTACTTCTGGGCGAATGCCCGACAGGATGGGCTCAATACCTAGCAGCTTCAAAATGTCTGTAAGGGTGAATAACTCGTTCGCTACCATCGTGTCAATAATGGTTACGCCTGAGATATCTAGAAATAGCTTCTCTAGGCCAAGCTCGACACATCTATTTGGAATTTCCTCTTTGAGCGACTTAGCACGGAAAGTGTCGATGTCGCCAACTATTGGTAACACTGCAACCTTTGGTAGAATGGGAATAATCGGAGCCCCAATCTCCCTAATAAGCGTCTGCTGTGCTTTCAACCGATTATTCGAAAGTATATAATAACGCTTCGAAAATTGATAGATCAACTGATCGAACGTTGTGTTATATACCAAACTCCAATGAAGGATGTCTTGATTAGTTACTTGGTCAGCCTGCTCAATGCAGAACTTTTCTAGGAAAAACCAGATAGTTTCTCTTGTTTTATTTAAGGCTTCAATCACTTGGTGAATGGGGATATTATTTTCTACACGACTTGTCGCCACGGTTTCAGCCCAGTTTTCTAGTAGCGGGCGAAAGGAATTATCATCTTCCAAAAATGCGGAGACAGCAGTTTGAATAGTCAGTCTATGCTGTTCCTTTAGCATTTCATCTACCTGTGGATTGGAGTTATTAGAATAATAAGGGCCAGTAAACTTGCGCTTTTCTTCAAACCATTTCTTCGTAATGTTGGGTATTTGCTCAATAAGATAGTCGTATAGCTGCTGATGTATCGAAGACAAAATGTTCCCCTCTTTCTCCCATATATAATAGTATTATATAGATAATGTACAAATTATTCCAACTTATAATTTGTTAACCAAAAAAGGAGCTATTTTAGGCTTCACTGCTTTAGAAAATTAACAAAACTGTCAGCAACTATAAATGGGGTGTATTGCTTGTCACATCGGAACCAAAACGTTACTCCTAATAGAAAAAAGTATGGTCGGGAAATCCCAACCATACTTTTTTATTTAATAAGAAGCTTCTACATTTCTTCTACGTTTCTCTGGAAATATATTTTTGTCGAGGTATTTATGGAAGAACCATTCTCCTCCAGCGATAACTACTGCTGATATAGCCGCTGCCCATACAAGGTTTCCATTTTCTCCATTTAACACTGCTCCCAGTAACCAAAGCACTATAAAGGCTAACACTGTATCCATTACGGTTGCTATTGCATTACGTTTCGGTTGCTCCGATCTATTACCTGTTTTTCTGAAGACCATTAAATCTCCGGTCGCATAAGCTAATACCGTTAAGAAAATACTAAGCAACAGTGTATCCACCACAGGGACATCAAACAATAAGGTCATCACGACCAAAAGGACTACAGCAATCATCAGAAATTTGATGCTTAACTCTTACGTGATTCATATTGCATACCTCTTTTTGTTCTTGCTAGAGGTATACCCAATTCTCCAATTTAAACCACTTTTTTAGAACTAGTTGGTTGCCGGTTCTATTTGCTTTTCATTAGTAGAGACAGAAATGCTTTTATTTTCTATAGCTGCGACCATATCCTCTACCCACTGGTCACATAGGTCAGGCTTGTACTGAAAGGGATGCTTTGGGTATCCTTTTTTTACATCCCAAACCGCCACCGGATGCTTGCCGAAATTTTTCTTCGCTTCCTCAACCGGGTAAAGTCCAAACGCTGTTGCAAGCCTCTTTGCTTCTGGCCTTGCTCCCCATGCAAACAATAGATGTTCGGCTGAAGCAATTTCCTCCTTGCAGCCTTGTAAATCCGTCTGAAAACGAGAGTACGCTATGTCCGAATGCTCACAAATCGTTAGCAGTAGAATAAAATCCTCCACCTTGCCCGCACAAATATCAAAAAGCTGAAGAATCGTGATCTTATTCCACTTCATCTTCTCCATCAACCTAATAAGCTGAACCTGTGCTAAATCAGGTGCTATCTGCTTCCAGCCATCCTCTGGCAAGTCCTTTGTTTTCACTCGCTTACCTGGATTCACAAGAACAACGACAGCATCCGTTTTCCTCTCCTGTACCTCTGAGATAGACAAGCCACTCCCTCTGCAAATATGCGATTCTTTTCGAACCGGCTCCATTCTCCCACCAATATTCTCCTTGCCATACTTCCCATACACCACATACTTTTGCCGAAGCTCTAAGCTCTTTATCATCTACTTTCCCCCTTTTTCTCTACATTCGACACCTTAATCTAAAATACCTTCAAAAAAGGTAATTATTTTACATTATCTTATGTTCAACGAATTAAATGTAAGTAAATAAATTATAATAATAAGTTAAATTTTAGATAATCTAATAAAAAGGTGTCGGTAGGAGGTAAAAGATTGTTAAACGGTTATCCTCTACTTTTGCAAACAGCAAATTGGAGCTAATTACTCTCCACTTTTTACTCGCAAAAAGTGGGCATTGCCTAATAAGTATCTATCTATGCAGGAAATACAAAACAGAAAAGCAGCAGACCAACACAATGGTTGTCTGCTGCCCTTCTATTTATTCCACTTGTCCCAAGAAATTGATGAGCATTTTTGCAATATGCGCACGGGTAGTAGCTTGAGTTGGCATGTATTTGCCGTTGCTACCGTCTACGATGTCCAGCTCATAGAGCATGGATATGGAGTCAATGGTTTCTTGATTGTAACCGCCAAAATCAAGGAATGGCGCTATTTTGCTTGGATTATAGGGATTTCCATTTTTTATTTCATAGGCACGCTGGAGCATTAATGCTAGCTGTGCACGAGTTACTTTATTGCCTGGACGGAATTTTCCGTCGTTTTCTTTGATGATACCATAGTGGTAGGCCGCTGCGATTTCTTCTTGGGTTGTCGCCGCATATCTATTGATATCACTAAACGGCGCTCGCTTGTCTGTATCCAATCCCAATGCGCGCACGATCATCGATACGGATTGAGACCTTGTCAGAGAGGCATTCGGCTTCACTGTTCCATCCTCATAACCCTTGATAATTCCAAGAGCTGTTGCTTTTTGAAGGTAGCTTTCCGCCCAATGTCCTTTGGTATCGATAAACGCCGAAACTGTTGGCTCAGCTGGTACTGGACTAGGAGGAGGGCCAGGTGCTGGGGCCGGAACAACTGGAGCCTCTCCATTTCCCGGTGGAACCACTTTTGGCTCATCTGGCGTCACTTGTGCTGCGACCATCTTTTCTTGTCCTCTATACGTAACCTTGATAGTAGTCTCGCCAGCGGAAAGCCCCGTAACTACTCCCGTTGCCGAGACGGATGCTATAGTTCCATCTGCAATTTCGAAAGTGGCTTTTGTTGTTACATCTGTTTCATCTGTTTCTCCATAAGCAGCGTGCTTCACTACCAAGCTCTTCTTTTCTCCAACGGACAGCGTTACATCCCCTACTTTTAACTCTGCAGACTGATAAATGATTTTTTCTGATTTATTGCCAGCTGCATCCGCCACCTTTATTTTTAGGAGACGAACTTGGTCTGCAGCAATAACTTCAAAGAATGAACCATCCTCTTCTAATAAAATCGGCATAACTTGAGACGTACCATCAACGCTTTCAAGTACAGCTGACACTGATAGCTTGCCATTAATGTCATACCAGGAATCAAAGGCTTGATTGTAATCGATGTACTTATCATTAATTTGTCCGGTAAGCATTCCCTCTACATACATAGCCTCTATTTCAGGCTTGGTAGTTTTCACAAAAATCGGCCCAATATCCTTTAATATAAGCCCCGGTGATGAATTACCTTTCATGTCAATTGTATAAAGACCATCAGGAATTGATTTTTGTTTCCCATCAAATGAAATATAGGAGCCTATGATTTCAAGGTTATAACTGCCTGCATTTAGTGGTCGTGGCTTTATCAGGTATCCGATATAACCATCGCCATTTACTCCCCCATCTGGATTTTGCATGTCCCAAAGCTCTATAGAAAACGGATCAATTGCTCCAGTTGTCTTAAAGGACAATGTTGCAGCATCCTTCACGCCATCTCTGTCAAAGGACAAATCTGTCTCAGAGATCGCTAAATCCTCCACCACGCTTAGACTAAAGTCAGCGGCAAATGGTAGGGAGATTTCTACTTCATTGTTTTTAATATAAATAAAACCTTGGATTTCAGCTCCGGCTCTCGTTTCCGCTTGTGACGCAGTTAATGTCACATTTAAGGTTTGCTGTCCATTCAAATTAAAAGATGGATGATCCACTGTCACCGTAGCGTCACCGAAACCTTTGATCACTTCTACAGACACATCATAATTACCGCCATTTCGAGCAATATCCCTGACAACTATCTGTTTCGTCACCTCGATGTCTGACTCATTCAGATTTTGCGGTCCAAAGGTGACAGTACCCTTGATGTTTTCCATCAAGTCGCCTTCTTCATCTAAGACTGCTTCATCTAATGCATACGCAAGAATTTCTGGATGTGCTGCTACATAAGCGTTTACACGACCTGCTCCTTGAGAAAAGACATCAAATTTCTCCGTATCTAACACCTTTGCCGTGTTCGATAGAGCGACCTTTACGTCAAATGGCGTCCAATGTGGATTCGCCTGTTTTATTAGCGCAGCAATTCCTGCAATATGAGGAGTTGCCATGGACGTTCCCGTTTTACGGCCATAAGCTTGGTCATAAGACACTTCCGGAAAATCAGCTTTGTACATAGGAATGGTGGACATGATATTCGTACCAGGTGCCGTAATATCAGGCTTGATGTCAAAGTTAGGAGTAGAAGGTCCTCGTGAACTCGATTTATTCACTTCATCTCCCGTCAAAATTTCTTCGGTTATATGAGAAAAGGTAACGGTTGCCCCTCTCTCTGTAAGCTTGTTTCTAAGCTCTTCTCCATCTGCTAAAGAGATATCGAACGTCGGAAGAAAATCAAATGAGTCTCCTTCAGCAATATTGAAAGGGGCGGTGCCTTCGTTATTATAAATAATCGTTGCGATAGCTCCATTTTTTTTCGCATTCGCAATCTTATCCACGAATGCAATCTCTCCTCGAGAAATCAAAGCAACTTTGCCGCTTACATCGACCCCTTCGAAATCACGTACCTTTCCGTAGCCTGGAACTGCTACTATTTCAAACTCTCCATCTAGCTGCTCACTTAGCTCTTTTCCAAAGGTTGTGGCCATTAGATTAGATGTCTTAGAATAATGGTAATCTCCTGAAGTCACATTGATTCTCGCTGAGTATCGCGGTTCTGGATTCGTCGTATTTCCAACTGCTATACCTAAACGTGCGGTTGCAGGCGTCCCGATTGTTCCACGATTAGGGCCAGAGTTACCGGTAGCAACGACGGAGACAACGCCTGCCATCATCGCATTATTGATTGCGAAGGAGCCAGCATCTGTTTCTGAATTGCTCCCTCCAGCTAAAGATAGATTAATAATATCCATATCTTGTTTAACTGCTTCTTCAATTGCAGCGATGACATCGGAGCTATAACCACTGCCATATGCGCCAAGCACTCGATACGCATACAGCTCTACCTTTGGTGCAATACCTTTAATACCATAGTCATTTGCACCAATTGCAGCAATCGTTCCGGCAACATGCGTCCCATGGGATGTGTAGAAAGAGCTACCATTTGCATTAAATTCAGCAACACCTTCTGCTCGTTCTAAAGGTGATGTTTCCGATGCGTCATTAGTTGCTCGCGGCTTGGTATATTTATTATTATCATGCCTGACAAAGTTCTTACCGCCCTTATAAATCCCAGCAAATTCTGGGTGATCGGCATCGATACCCGTATCTAGCACAGCTACCTTGATACCTTGCCCTTCCAAGCCTTCATCCCAAAGCTTATCTACTCCAAGAAAATCAATACTCGTAGACATGGCAGGATCTGCTTGTCCATCCTCTTCCATTGCGTACACCATTGAGTCCGGCTCTATCAAGCTCACACCATCTACCTCTTGCAGTTTAGGTAGATCACTAGCCTTAACCGTTGCAGAAAAACCATTAAATACAGTCGTGTATGTATAGCCTGTCGAAAAATCAACAGACTTTTTCTTTAACTCATTCTCCACTTGCTCCTGCTGAGAAGTCACCGTCTTTTCTATCTGTCTAGCTGCATATGTTGATATATTTCTGCCAGAAAGCTGTCTAATTCCCCGCTCCAAGGCAACTGGCTTCTCAGACAAGTGAACAATAACTGACACTTCCTCGTCACCATCTACTCTCTGTAAATCAGGATGAATCCTTCCCTCACCTTGTGCCACTGCCACTTGCTCTGCAATAGCCGCTCTAATTGCAAGCCTGCTTTCATCTAAACTTTTAGATGGGAATTTCTCCTGCTCATCTGCCAATGCTGGAAAAGGTAGCAATAAAGAAAGAAACATCACAAAAGCAATCAAGCCGCTCCAAAACCTTGTCATCCCTTTACGATCCAACTCTACAACACCCTTCTAAAATATTGATATATTACCATAATAATTACCATCTACTAATTTATCACAAATGATAGTTGAATAATATAATATTTTATTGAGAATAAACAGAAAAATACCAAAATAAAAGCAGTCTAAAATACTATTTAGACTGCTTTTTGATAGAAATATCTTATATGATTTTCAAGTTGTTTACTGAGCATATAGCTATTCACACATAACATTAACGACCAATATTGGGGACCGGATACATGTCGAACTACAATGAACATCGGTATAATGGCACTTTAATTTTATTGGTTGTCACTGAGATATTCCTCCTACCGAGCGATAGGCCCATCTTTTCGAGCAGTAGACTCCGATTTCCGCGCAGTAGCTACCACCTTTCGAGCGGTAGACTTCCCATTCCGCACGATACTTCAATGTGCTCTCTCCCATCGCGCGATAGACCCTCTTTTTCGATCGATAGACACCTAAAACCGCGCATTAGCAATCATTTATCGAGCGGTAGGCCCCCCGTTCCGCACGATACTTCAAGGTCCTCTCTCCCATCGCGCGATAGACCCTCTTTTTCGATCGATAGACACCTAAAACCGCGCACTAGCAATCATTTATCGAGCGGTAGACTCCCCGTTCCGCACGATACTTCAAGGTCCTCTCTCCCATCGCGCGATAGACCCTCTTTTTCGATCGATAGACACCTAA
>NZ_JBWQPU010000027.1:0-11487 GCF_056620325.1 Psychrobacillus sp. Z3-81 | reverse complement strand
AAATCCAATTGTTTCGGAAGCATCCGAAACAAGATGGAAAACTAAGAACGGCACATCGTGTGCCAACGTTTTCCTGACCAACATCCTGTTGTCCCGAAGCCGCACCCCCAGGAAAGCGTCCAGCCAGAACGGAAATCCACCCCAAGTTATGGTGAAGAACCATTAAAAAAGACGTTATTCTGCGATAGCTGCAAAATAACGTCTTACCTCTTATTTTTTTGCTACTTTCACTGGCTTGAAGAGTGAGAGTAGATAGATAACAAAACCGGCAATACCGATACCTAAAATAGTAAGGAACGAACCACCTGTATAGAAGCCGCTGCCGAAGTAGAAGATTTCTCGTAGACCTTCTGACGCGAAACGGATAGGAACCCAAGGGCGAATGAAGTTTACAAAAAAGTCTGGAAGCATTTCTTGTGGCGTCATGAGTACTCCCATACCTAAAAGCATGACTACCATAAACAATGTAATAGCTGGCTTACCAATCCAAGCTGTAATTGCAGATACTAATAAAAAGAAGCAGAACGCTGCAAAGGACACAAAGAAAGCAACTAGGAAGTAGCTAGGCATGTTAATCCCAGCGATAGATGCTAAAGTTGCCACGGTGAAGCCTGAAAACAGGGCAACAAAAACACCAAATAATAATTGTTCACCCATTAAACGTAATGTTTGTTTACGAGTTAGCATTTCTCTTTTTAGAATGCTAGAAGTAGCCAAGAATAAAACGAAACCACCAATTAATGCTCCTACCCAAGCAGGCACTGCCATTAAAGTAGGTGCACTACCATTTGCTGTAGCGGCAGTAATAGGGTTAAATACTTGTTCTTTCGAGATAATCGGATTCACTAGTACTGCAGCTTTGTCAGCATCGATTTTTTGGTCGCCCAATTGTTCGATAAAGTTAGCAGAGTATTGTCCGCTTACCTGAGTGATTAAACCGTTTAAGGCTGTTTTAGCGAAGTTAGCACCTGTCGCGTTAAAGCCTTGGTTAATATATACTTCTAATGTTGCGGCACTGTTGTTTGTTAAAGCGTTTTGTACGGCATCATTATAGCCTTCTGGAATAACTAATGCGCCATAATATTTCTTATCATCAAATAGCTTTTCAATATTCTCTAGTTTTTCTTCCGTAAAAGCTAACGTAGGTTCTTTACCGTCTATGCCGATACTAATTTGTTGCACGGCCGCTTTTACAGCATCTACATGATTACCTTCATCATTCACAATGAGTGCGACTGGTAGATTTCTTACTTGAGGATCTCCTTGTGCAAATAAGTTTACTGAGAATAGTGCAATGATTAATATAACAGCGATGGGTGCTGCCCATGCTAATTTTTCTTTAAATAGTCTCAAGCGATCTTCGTCCCTTCTTAATTATGAACACACTGTTTAGTGGTTTCTATTAATTTTATGATTTACAATAAAGCAAAGCAATCAACAAAATGAACATATTGTTCAATTTTGAAAGGGGGATGTTTTTGAGCACTTATTTAGAGAAAAATCGTAAAACAAAAGAGCTTATACAAAAATCGTTTATTCAAATTTTAGAGGAGAAGTCATTCGAATCCATTACAGTTGGAGACATTGCGAAGCAAGCAAAAATAAATAGAGGAACATTTTATTTACACTATAAGGATAAATTTGACCTGCTAGATCAAATTGAACAGCAATTATTTAATGACTTAGGGGATCATATTGATAAATTACAGTCAAATTATTCTTCTACCAATACATTTGAAGCAGGGCAGGAGCAGCTTGCTGCGGCCCTGTTCGACTCTATAAAGAAGCATTCACCATTATTAAAGATTTTTTTAAACGACCACGGAAGAGCAGGCTTTCACCTTAGATTTAGGGAAGCTTTTTCAGAAAAGGTACGTATAAACCTGGAGAAAAATGAAGTATTTACTGCCGATTTAACTGTTCCAATGGAGTACTTTTTATCATTCATTACATCGGCTTTTTTAGGATTAATCGAGCAATGGGTTCAAAATGGTTTAGATAAAACTCCAGAAGAGATGACCAAGTTATATATTGATATTATTTTATTTATTAAAAGTAATAAGGGTGTTTGAGAAATAAATCCTAACAAGAGGGGGGCCTTTAAGATGAATGAATGTCAGCTGTGTCATTTAGAGTTAATGCCTACACAAACGATAATGCTGGAAAATGAGCATTGTATGTTTTTGCAACTGGAGGATGCTCGTAAGAAAGGTATGCCACTTGAGGGTGCTGGAATTATTGTACCGAAAATACATAGAGAGACAGCTTTTGATTTAACGATAGAAGAGTGGAATGCTACCTATGAGCTTCTACAGGAAGTAAAACAGTATTTAGATGAGGTTTATGACCCAAGTGGCTATAATCTAGGCTGGAATTGTGGAGAAATCGCAGGACAACATATCATGCATGCGCATTTTCATGTGTTGCCACGGTACAAGGATGAGTCATTAGCAGGTAAAGGTATACGATATATGTTCAAGGGTGAAAAAAATAAAAGAAATGAGAAGTAAAAATAGGAAGAGAATGGATGAAAAAGTGGGTAGATGAGCTGTGTACAATCTTGCTGTTTATATTCAAATGAAGAGGTTTGATAGAATACCAAAAGTGCCAAGACCGTTATATGGACTTGGCACAAAAATACACATTACTTTATATTAATTACAATAGGCTCCAACTCGATTTCAATATGTCCTTTCCCATAAAGTAAGCTTGCAACTTCCGCAGGCTGGATAATGAGTTGGGTTGCATCTTTATGAATCACTCCAAAGGATGTTGTTCCTTTAAATGTTTTATAATCATCGTCTGTTGTGCCAGCTCCCCCAGTACCATCCATATATTTATTTCCTAGATTATCTGTGATATAGAAAACAGGCGAAACACTCTCCCACTCCTTTAGCAAACTATCCTGAACTGACTGATGGTATGAAATAATCGTGGATACATCTGTAAATTCTATGGATGAAAGAGTGAAGCTCACTTCAGAATTTGAAATAGTTTTATTCAATAGCTGTAAGTTACCTTCTAATCGATTTAGTGAAAAGTCAAATGACCAATCACCCTCTACTTCGGTATTTGTGACAGGGTTGTAAAATGCTTTAGGCTCCCATGTAATGTTAACTGTTTCAGGATATTCATTGCTTTTAAAGTGAGGTGTAAAACTGGAAAAGCCCACATAACGGGAATCACTAATCTTTGAAATGCCACCAGTACCTCCACTCCCCTTAGAACCGGCTACTTCAAACCAATTAGGAGCGCGAACATGAATAGTATCACCAAAATCGTGTTCTGTTTCTATGGCATAAGACACTGTAATATTTGTGCCATCATACACTGCGTTATCAATCATAATAGTCATACCGTTGTCAGTTTGAACCATTCCAATTTCACTAGAAAAAGACTCGAAGTTAGTGTATTGCTTATTTTCATCGTTTATATAGTGAATCACATTGTCCATAAATGGTAACTGGGATGCCACAGAAGGAAAAGCAAAGTTTGTTGCAGCTACTGCGCTAATTAGTATTGCTGCTGCAGCCACAAATTTCTTCCATGCCGTCCCCTTCTTTTGTTTATTTAATACATGATTTTTCACTCGTTTTTTTTCTGACTCTGAAACCTGTTCTAATTCCATTTGGTCTATATCAAGTTTTACCCATTCCTTTATACTCATACAAACCTCTCCTTTAGCTTTGTATTATTAGCCAAAGCCTTTTTCCCGCGATATAGCCTATTATCAACAGCGGCTTTTGTTATTCCTAGGGAGTCTGCGATTTCGCCATTCGAAAGTTCAAGATAATATTTCATAATAAATACATGACGATCTAACTCTGAAAACTCACTAAGCGCAAACAGAATTTCATTTTTATCTTCCTTACGCATGATTTGTTGCTCTGTTTGAAGTAAGCTTGCTTTTTCATTAAGTAGTATATCTGGTTGCTCAATGGTCTGCTGTTTTTCAGCACGTCGGTCTATTGCTTTATATTTTGCAATCATACCTATCCATTTTTTAAAATCCTCTTGGTCACCTTTAAACTGTTTGCTATTTTCCCACACAGAAAGAAATACATCGTTTACACATTCATCAATATCTGCTCGCTTTTTATTGTGTAGGATTTTGATTGTTATCGTTTTAACCAGAGGCATATATTGATCAATAATATATTCTAGTGCATCTTCTTTTTGTTTTCTTAATCTCAAAATAAAATTCTTAGGGGTACTTTTCATCGACTCCGCTCCTTATATAAATTAAAAAAGCTTTTTCGTTAATTACAACGAACGGTAGGCTAACTTATTCTTAAAAACTTTTGAAAAAAAATCAGAGGTATTGTTAAAGCGTCTATTTGTTTGAGAGTAGCACCCCTAAAAGATAGAATATTTAGATTAAAATGCTACAATTAATTTTATTTATAGTAAAGTTAAATTTGTATAATCGATATAACTTTACTTGCAGATGGGTGATATAGAGAGAATATAATTCCTATAAAATTATTATTTAGGTTCATCACCAAAAGTTTTGGGATGACATTCAACCCCAAGTTATGGTGAATAACATTATTTAAGTGGAGAAACTAATTAAGGATTTAATCAATCTCAAGATATCTAAGTCACATATGAAGGAGACAAAAAATGAAACAGCTATATATAAAGCAAAAGGTTTTTAGTTTAAGTGGTAAGTTTACCGTAAAGGATCAGCAGGAGAGGGATGTTTATTACGTGGAGGGCAGTTTTCTGAGAGTGCCCAAGACTTTTTCCATTATGAATAAGGCAAGAGAGGAGGTTGCGTTAATTACTAAAAAGGTATTTAGCTTTTTGCCTAAGTTTTTTGTAGAAGTGAATGGGCGAGAGATATTGACGATTCAAAAGGAATTTTCCTTTTTTAAAGCACGCTATACGATTCAGGCGGCGAATATGGAGGTGCGTGGCAATTGGTGGGATATGAATTTTCAGGTATTTCAAGATGGTGAAGTGGTTGGCAGTGTAAGTAAGGAATGGTTCACTTGGGGTGATAGCTACAAGGTGGAAGTGTTAAAAGACGAGATGGAAACGATGATCATTGCAATTGTTGTGGCAATTGATTGTGTGAAAGCTGATGAAGCTGCCGCAGCTTCTACGTGATGTAATCATACAGAGTAAAAAACAGGCACATGTCCTACTTGATGGTAGGATATGTGCCTGTCTAAATTTTATTTTTTATCTTCTTCAGCTTCCATAAACGGTTTGTTTAAGTAATGGTACATGAATGCCATGAACAATGTTCCACCAATAAGGTTTCCGAATGTTACAGGAATAATATTGTGTAAGACATCACTAAATGTCACTGCATCTGGATGCTGAGTTGCCATTGTCACACCAAAGGTAACAAAATTAGCGATACTATGTTCATAACCGGATACAAAGAAACCGAAAACTAGAAACAGCATTACGGCAATTTTTGCAGTCTCTCCCTGAATACGATAAGGAAGGAAAAAGGCAAGGCATACAAGCCAGTTACATAGAATACCACGGAAAAACAATTCGGACGTCGGTGCAGATGTTTTTCCTTCAGCTACACTTACTAAAAAGCTGTTTACAGAAGGATCTTTGAATAGCCCGGTTGCAAAAATCAACAGTGCAAATAAAACTGCTCCAATGATATTTCCAACGTAGCTGTATAACCATAACCTTCCGACATCTTTCCAGCCCAATTGCTTGCGAATAGCACCATAGGTATAGTAAAAGGTATCTCCAGTGAACAGAATACCCCCGCCATAATAAATCAAGATAATAGCAATACCAAATGTAAAGGCTGCAACTGGATATGCAAAGGGAGAATGTTCTAAGTAAAAGTAATTACCCGTTTTAAACGCTACAATAACGCCAAAACCAATGAATAAACTTGCAAGTATAGCTCTTAAAAGATAATTGAGAGAGCTACTTTGATGAATAAATAACCTCTTTTGAGCCAGAGCTTCTATTTTGGATAATGCTTCTTTTTCCAATTCAAATCACCACACTATTTAAATTTAGATCGATTTTTCCAATCATCTTAAGTTGTCCTATATCTGTTTTTACATACATAGTGGACAGCACATTATTTTAAAATAATTAATGGATAAACAAGAGGAGAAAACGAGGGATTTTTAGGACATTTTTGCGCATTTTAAATAGATGTGAGTTTTGTTAAGGAGATTGTATAGGTATTAAGAGAATAACAAGAGAGAGGTAAAAATACTTGGAAGAAATAAGTGTAAAAGGAATTTCTAATTGAAGACAGAAAAAAACTTGGGACAATTGACGTCCCAAGCTACTTCTTATTTTTTCGCTAAATTCAAAGCAATATCTGCTTTTTCTAAATCATGTTCCATTTGCTCGTCCAAATCGTATGCATGATACATTTCGTTTTTAATCATATATTGAGCAATCTTGTCATGAGTATCAATTGCTATATCTAGCTCACGACGTAGTAGCTTCTTCACAGAAGGAGTAGCTGTTTCAGTGATAGCTGTCGCAAGGTTACGAACAGCGGCTTTAGATGTGATCAATAAATCAGTTGCAATTGCTAAGTCGTCAATCATTGCCATTTCTTGTTGTTCATTTTTTGTTTCTTCTTTTTTAGTAGCCATGTAATATTCCTCCTGTTCATTTATTTACTTGCATCTGCAAGGACTTTTCGTAAATCTTTAATAGCCTTCGTAGAAAGCTCTAAATCTTCTTCAATAATTTCCTTTAATTTCTTATCTTGAACTAGATCCACAAATAATTTACTTTTTGTTACGCAAGCAGTTTTGAAAATCAGCACTTCATGTACCTCTAATTGTTCATGTAAAGCAAGCTCCTTGGTAGCCATTGTATTACCTCCTAGTTCTTTTTTTGTCCTTATTCGTTTACCCCGCCTGAAAATTTTTAATCATTTTACTAGCTTGTTAGATTATATTTGAAAGAGGTATAAGAGAGGGCTATGCTAGAGATAAGAAAAGTGAGGGGGAGCCTATATGGATGTGTTTATTGTAACTGGTACAACGAACGGAATCGGTAAGGAACTAGTGAAGCAACTATTAAAGCAGGGGAAAATAGTGTTTGGAATTTCTAGAAGTGAGAGTGATATCAACCACGAAAACTATCTCCATACCAAGCTAGATCTAGCTGAAAGTTTTTTGCTGGAGCCCGAAATGAAACAAATACTGGGAAAAGCGTTGAATAACGCTTCCACTTTAACGTTAATTAATAATGCGGGAACGATTGAACCTATTGGATTAGCTGGTAATTTAAGAGCAGAAGATATTACTAAGAGTATTGCGGTTAATTTAACAGCACCTATGATTTTAACAAGTACCTTTATTAAAGGAAGTACAGCAAGCGGTATTCCAAAGCGAGTGCTACAAATCTCCTCTGGCGCAGGAAGAAAAGGCTATGAGGGTTGGAGCTGCTATTGTGCAGGGAAAGCAGGGTTAGACCGATTTACAGAGGCAGTGCAGCTTGAAGAGGCGAATAAACCGTATGGCGTTCGTCTTGTTTCAATAGCACCAGGCATCATCGATACAAATATGCAGGGAAAAATAAGATCCTCCTCTGAGGAAGAATTTCCGTTAGTTGACCGTTTTAAAGATTACAAAGCTTCCGGACAGCTTAGCAGTGCAGAAGAGGTAGCGAGAAAGCTTATAGAATTTGTGCAAAGCGATCGTTTTGAGAAAGCGGAGGTACTATCAGACTTACGTATTCTGTAAACAATCCCATTTTATCTTTTGGAGGAAATCCGATACAATAGAGAGAGAGTCTTAAGGTAGTGAAATGGAGGACTAGTTGTGCAAGAAGTAGCAACATTACAAAAAGAAGCCATGGACATGCTGAAGAAAACAAGCAGAACCTTTTATATCCCAATTACTTTTTTAGAGCCTACGCTAAAAAAAGCGGTTGCTTCTGCTTATTTGTGCATGCGTGCCATAGATGAAATTGAAGACCATGAAACATTGGATCCTGATGCTAAGCAATCTATCTTACGTGCTACTAGCCAATTGTTATTAAATGATAGTTTCGATGAAAAAAGATATGGAGAGCTTGTCGCTCCTTATGAGGATATATTACCAGCAGTTTCTTTACGTTTAGGTGATTGGTTAAAGATATGCCCGAGTGATTTACTTCAAACAGTGAAAAACTACACTAGTGAAATGGCAGAAGGAATGGCCAAATGGGTAGAGAAGAACTGGCAAGTAAAAACCAAGGAAGATTTAGATGAGTATACATACTATGTTGCAGGTCTTGTAGGTGTTATGCTCTCTGATCTTTGGAAATGGAATGCAAACATAGAGGCAGATCGGGAACTGGCAATTGCCTATGGAAGAGGACTTCAAGCGGTCAATATCCTTCGTAACAAAGACGAGGACAAAGAGCGTGGTGTGCAGTTCTTCCCAGAGGGCTGGACAAGAGCAGATATGTTTGCGTACGCCGAAGGTAACTTGGCAAAAGCAGATGAATACATCAAGAGCATTGATCGCAAGAGTATCCTGCTTTTCTGTAAGCTGCCATTAGCGCTAGCACATAAAACATTGAAAGCACTGAAAAACGGAAAAGAAAAAATGTCTCGTTCAGAGGTAGAGGAAACAGTACAAGAGGTACAAGCTGAGGTATAAATAGAAACTTAAAAGCTGCTGTCTGTCATATTACAGATGGAAGCTTTTTTATTTCCCCGTGCTCTTCTCATGCTCAATAAAAATGTAATTTAAATCCAGATAATTTAGAGGGGAATATGAATGTTTTATAGAAATAGATAGGATGAAAAAAGTATATTCTCTCCTTTTTGTTGTAGCGATTGTTTTCGTGGGATTTGGCATGTTTAACTTTTTCCTTTATGAGGAAGCTGAAGAGTTTTTCAATTTTCCTATTCCTAAAAGTGCTGAAATTATGAAGAAGGAAGAAAATGTGATAGTTCTAAAATGGGCGGGTGCGTCAGGAGATGAAGGTATTACGAAGTTTTATGAGTTATATCTGAAAAAGGAAGGGTGGGAAGTTCGAGAACGGGAAGGAGCCTCTGTACTTTATGTGAAGGAAGGAAAGGAAATAGATCTTCTAATGCATACTGATGAACTAACTATTATAAAAAAGAGTAATTCAATCTTTTTAACAAAATGCACCCGACAAGAGAGACTTTTTAGGGTGTCTCTTGTCGGATATAGATATGTTTCTAGAAATATTTTATTTCACTCGAATAAACAATACCTTTAAGTAATTACCTTCTTTAAATAAAGGACTTGTTTTAAAGTCACTTGGCAAGGAGTATTCCTCTTCGATTTCGTAGCGGAGATTACTATCCTTAAATGCCTTATCTACAAAGCTTTTAAACTTTTTCATTCCAAAGGTAGCGTTATTGGTGGATGCAACAATCACTCCGTTTTTATTCGTAAGGGAAATAGCATCCTTCAATAGTTTCGTATAATCCTTTGAGGAGCTGAAGGTATATTTTTTAGAACGAGCAAAGCTTGGTGGGTCTAAGATAACTAAATCAAAGGATAGTTCTTTACGTTTTGCATATTTAAAGTACTCAAAAACATCCATTACGACAATATCCTGTTGTGATGGATCAATACCATTGACCTCAAACTGCTCAGTTGTTTTGCTTAAGCTTCTTTTTGCTAAATCGACGCTAGTAGTTTTTTTAGCTCCGCCACTAGCTGCAAAAACAGAGAATGCGCCTGTGTAAGAGAAAGTATTTAGGACTGTTTTTCCTTTGGAATAAGTATCTCTAATCTTCTTCCGAACATCTCGTTGATCCAAAAATACGCCAACCATTGCGCCATCATTTAAATAGATAGCAAAGCTTTGACCATTTTCCTTCACAATTAAAGGGAATTCGCCTCTTTCCCCAGAGACAAAATCATCATCCTCCACATATTGCCCCTTTGTGTCAAAGCGCTTCTTCTCGTAGATACCTTTATATTCAGTACTAGACTCAAGTGCCTCTAATATCATCTTCTTAAAGGAATAGATTCCTTCACTGTACCAGCTAATCAAGTAATAGCCATCAAAATAATCGATGGTTAATCCACCTATCCCATCACCTTCACCGTTAAACACTCGAAAGGCCGTTGTATCTGGATTTTGGAAGTATTCTTTACGATATTCAAGCGCAGCTTTGATTTTTCGCTGAAAGAACTTAGAGTCTATCGTTTCCGCTTCATTTTTTGTCAGTACCCAGCCAAGTCCTTTGTTTTGATGACCAATATAGCCCTTGGCGATAAACTTGCCGGAGGGATTTTGAAGCTTTACAATGGCCCCTTCCTCTAACGAATCTATACGAGGAAATCCTTCCTTGTGTAAGATAGGAACCCCTCTCTGTAAATCATTTGCAGTTGTCTCGTTTACTTTTATAGCTAATTCTTGTTTCAAATATATTCATCCTTCATTTTGAGTTTCTATCATTATCACATACAAAAACTAATATACAAAGGAGGGTGCTTTGGTAGGTACAAGTTTAAGAGAGATTTGGATTGTATATTTTTAAACTGCAGAAGTATTTATGTAATAACTTTCCTTCTCCCAGATGAATACGGTTGGTCCAATATTATCCTTACGAAAAAGTTAGTTAGATTTGAAAAGTGCTTGTTGTTAAAATATTTTTGTAAAATATGTACGAGGTGAGACACTATATGGCAAAGGAAAATGTATTAATTGTGTACTTCAAAACAGAAAGTGAAGCGTTTCAAGCCTTTACGGAAATTTGTCAAAATACTTTTTCGAGAGAAAAAGATATTTTAATAGAGCAAGCGTCACTTATTAAGAGAGAAAATGGCAATATAATTGGAAAGGATCATTTTACTAATGAACAAAAGAAAAGTGAAGGTGCTGTAATTGGTTCGATTATAGGTAGCTTTATTGGTCTTTTAGGTGGTCCAATAGGTGTGCTATTAGGGTTGGGCGTAGGTGCTTCCCTTGGTACACTTCCATCGATTGATGAAGAGGAGGAAAACGCAGGGATCCTTCATTCGGTGACAAGTCGTTTACAAGACAATGATGTGGCAATTTTAGCTGTAATTCAGGAAGAAGATGAGGCAAAGCTTGATGACTATTTCGCTAAATTCGATACGATGATTGTTCGCTATGACGCACATGTCATCGAAGAAGAAATAGAGTATGCCGAAGAATTGCAAGAAGAATTAGCTTATCAAGCTCGAATTCAAATGAAACACGATCGTTCTGAGGAACGAAAACACAGAGTCGAAGAAAAAAGAGAGCAAATTCGTGCTCGCTTTGAAGCGTTAAAAGAAAAGTTAAAATCTTAGTCATTGGAGAACATCACATAGCTATGTGATTAGTTTTTTGTAAAAGTTACATATTGGGTAAGGATATGCGAAGGCACTTATGATTTGGCAGAATGAAGTGACCCCTAAAAGTTAGACACGGTTATTTCATCTAGGCAGCTTGTGTAAAATGAGTTCGGTACTGTACCGGACTCATTTTTAATTTTGCCTTTATGCGTTTCGTGTTGTAATACTTTATATACTTTTCTAATTCGACCTT
>NZ_JBWQPU010000026.1:0-13518 GCF_056620325.1 Psychrobacillus sp. Z3-81 | reverse complement strand
ATATCTTGACGTTTTGCATGTTCAGTTTTCAATGTTCATCGTGTTGCCAAGTCGTTATTACCTCTCGGCGACTTCTACTATATTACTCTCATTCATTTCATAAGTCAACACTTTTTATAAACTTTTTTATATAAATTATATAAAGATAGAAATAGCCACTACTGACGCTACTCCAGGCACTCCTAATACCGCCACTACAGCTCCTGTGAACAAGTTTATAGGAATGCTGTACCCAATCATCCCTAAAAGCAAGTGAACACCGAATAAAACTAAAAAAGAGAATCCTAATCTAAACAACAGAATAGAAACTCCTTCAAAAACAGAAGAAAAAGAGCTTTTTAAAAATAAAAAGAGTAGTAGTACCACCGAACAAATAATAATCGTCAACTTCATGTGTATCCCTCCATAAAATTAGTGTGCTTATTATATGAGGCTAGTACTACTAATTATTCTATTTAATAACAATGTTTCTGACCTTGGCTTCTTTATATAGATAGAAGTGCACACTCTCCGCAATCTTTCTTTTTGCGATAGCATCTAAGTCATAATCATTTAAATGACCTTCTATTACCATTGCTTGCTGCCAATCATCCTTGGTTGCCTTCATTAATTCCACGAACTGATCGTCAAACTCTTTTTTTAGTTTTCCTTTTCGAAAAAACAAATTCAAAACCCCTTATAACTCTCTTCTTCCTTCTAATGCTTTGGATAAAGTTACTTCATCGGCATATTCTAAATCTCCACCTACAGGTAAACCATGAGCAATCCTTGTAGTTTTTATACCGGATGGTTTTACAAGACGGGAGATATACATAGCAGTTGCTTCCCCTTCAATGTTTGGGTTAGTCGCTAAAATAAGCTCTTCCACTTGTGTATCTTGTAATCTTTTAAGTAAAGAAGGAACGTTAATATCCTCTGGGCCTATCCCATCCATAGGAGATATTGCACCATGAAGCACATGATAGAGGCCGTTATAGTCTCGCATTTTCTCCATCGCGATAACATCTTTCGTATCTTGGACCACACATATCATAGATTTATCTCTGGAATGGTCCCGGCAAATACTACAAGGGTCTACGTCCGTGATATGACCACACACAGAACAATAGCTTAAATTTCTTTTGGCATCTACTAGAGCCTTCGCAAAATCTAGTACAGTGTCTTCTTTCATTGTTAAGACAAAAAATGCCAGACGGGCCGCTGTTTTCGGCCCAATCCCTGGCAATTTCATAAAACTATCTATTAGCTTAGATATTGGTTCAGGATAATGCATGATTTATTCCTCCTAGAACATGCCAGGAAGGTTCAATCCTTTCGTGAATTGTCCCATCGTGCTGTTCGCAGTTTCTTCCGCTTTTTTCATTGCCTCGTTTGTTGCAATGACAATTAAATCTTGAAGCATTTCTACATCATCTGGATCTACTACAGCAGGGTCTAGTGCAACCTCTATTACTTCTTTATGTCCAGTAACGGTTACTTTCACCATTCCACCACCAGCAACGCCCTCGAAGTGTTGGTTTCCTAACTCTTCTTGTGCCTCAGCCATTTTCTTTTGCATTTTTTGCATTTGCTTCATCATACCTTGCATATTACCCATTCCACGCATTTAATTTTCCTCCTTAGTCATCATGTACTTCTACAAACTCTTTTCCAAATAACTTTTCTGCTTCTACTATTAATGGATCTTCCGAAATCTCCTCAGGTCCTTGTAAAAGCTCCAATGCCTCATTCTCTGCATTGTTGTTCTCAGCGCTGTCCGTGCTGTTTCCTGTTTTTAAGCCATTCTGTTTAATGAAATCTTCTCTAATCTTTAGCCAACTTTCTTCTGGCACATAAACAATCTCATATACTTTCCCTGTTATGTTGGCGATTAACTGCGGAAATATAGTGGAGAATGTTTTATTTTCCATTGCCATCTGACAATGAATATCGTATTTAAATTTTAACACAAATGCGCTTGAAGATGCTGCTACTGGCTCAGCATCATTTAATAAAGCTGCATGTGACTTTTGAAGTTGCTGCAATATATTTGCCCATTGTGCTTTAATCTCTTGAATATCAGTCTTTGTAGCCGTCTTTAAGATTTCTTGGATACGACCACTTGATACTTTCACACCAGAGGAAGCTTTTGTTCTCTGTCTCTTTGGAGAATCAGCCTGAGTAACAGGACTTCCTTGGGCTACTACACCTTGAGCAATTTGTTGCTGCAGTTGTTGAATTTGGCTTTCCAACATAGAAATTTTCATTTCTAAATCTGAGCTACCAACTCCCGCCTTTTGCTTGGAAGAAACCTGGGAGAGTCGAATAATAGCTGTCTCTAGATAAACCTTCGCATGGTTTGAAAAACGCATCTCTTGCTGTGTATCAGTCAAGATAGATATGCTCTTATATAATACATCTACTGGAAACTTATTTGCTAATTGTAGAAAAGCTTCATCTCCTGATGCTATTTCTAAGAGCTCTGTTTGGTCTGGAGCAACTTGTAAAACAAGTAAATCACGATAAAAAGTAATAAAGTCCTCTGTTAGACGAACAGGATCTTTTCCGTCCTCCACCAGCTTTTCGACGCTACTTAAAGCACTTGCCACATTTTTCTCCAGTAGCGCATCAGCGAGCTGGTAAAAGACTTCTTGCCCAATAGAGCCAGTAACCAGTAGTGCATCTTCTATGGTCATCTTTTCTCCACTAAATGAAACCACCTGGTCTAGCATACTAAGCGCATCCCGCATTCCCCCTGCGGCAGCCTGAGCAATTATCTTTAACACGCCCAAATCATACTCAATGCCTGCATCGGTCAATACCTCTACCATTCTATCCACTATATCGCTTGAGGTGATTCGTTTAAAATCAAATCGCTGACATCTTGATATAATGGTCAATGGTATTTTATGCGGCTCTGTAGTAGCTAGTATAAAGACAGCGTGTGCAGGTGGTTCTTCCAATGTTTTTAATAAAGCATTAAAAGCACTCGTAGAGAGCATATGCACCTCATCGATGATATACACTTTATATCTTGCATTCGAAGGTGCAAAGCGAACCTTTTCAATAATATCTCGCATTTCCTCTACACGCGAATTAGAAGCGGCGTCAAACTCAATGACATCTGGGTTTGATCCTTCCGTGATGCTTATACAGGTGTCACAGGTATTACAAGGCTCTTTTGCTGGGCCATTTTCACAATTTAATGCCTTAGCAAATATCTTGGCAGCACTTGTTTTACCTGTACCTCTTGGGCCTGAGAATAAATACGCGTGAGTGGTTTTATTGTAAAGGAGGGCATTTTGAAGGGTTTGCTTTATATGAGTTTGGCCGGACATTTCCGAAAAAGATTGTGGTCGGTATGCACGATAAAATGCTTGATACGACAACAAATTCCCCTCCTGTCTCTAAATTTTCAAGTCTGTTTCCATTATACCATAAAGAACAGATAACAGCTCCATAGAACCGGAGCTTAAACAAATAAAAAACTCATTTGTCAGCTGACAAATGAGTTAATAGGTTATGTAATGCCGTGCACCTTCCTTCGATTGAAACACATAAGCGGCAACCTTGTCGTTAACTCGATCTAGGCAACCCCGCGGCACATGAGAAAACACCACTTAATGCTGCTTCCTTCCGGACCTGACATGGTTCATGGGTACCCATTGCGCAGGACCCAAATGTCAACATCACGTGCAAGGACCAGACCCTACATGTATTCAACCTCAGAGAAGGAGTTCAGTCTCGCTAGAGCGGATTGCGAGTTACAAGACACCGCTACCTTCCCACCTAGCACGGCAATAACTAGTATACTTATTTTCTTTATAAAAAGCAATGGATAGATATTCATATAGTGGTAGGGAAAAATGCTAAATACTTTCACTTTGAAAGTATTTCAAATTTGTTGACTTTGTTTTTTATACATGTTAAATTAGTTCTTGTACTTCGGAGGAATACCCAAGTCTGGCTGAAGGGATCGGTCTTGAAAACCGACAGGCGGGTCAAACCGCGCGGGGGTTCGAATCCCTCTTCCTCCTCCATTTTTTGATATAACACACACGCATAAATTGGAGATTAGTCTGTTACATTAAGTAACGGATTTCTCTTTTGTTTTATATTTCAGAATATTAATACTTTTTTTATTTTGTTCCATGAATTTATATTCATGGTTTTTTTGTCTGGTTCTAGCGCATTGCACCACAAGGTCAAATGCAGATTTACTGAGGTGCTACCTCCTCGCCATTCCTCGTTTACTTATAGGGCATCTATACGTGAAGTGTTTATTGTTCTTATCCAATGAACTTACTCATCAATATATCGTCCACATACTCTCCAGGGCGAAGTTTCGCTTGTTTTACTCTTCTTCCCTCTTCCTTAAAACCATTCTTAGCATATAAGTGTATCGCTCGCTTATTATTTGAGAAGACCTCTAGCGATATCTTTTCGATAGTTCCCTGTTCTTTCGCCCAGTCAAGCATCCTCTTGATAAGTAAGCTGCCAATCCCCTTACCTGTAAATGATTCTTGAATACTCATTCCAAACATCCCTTGATGCTCAAACTTTTCTCTAGCAGAGAGCTGGAGGTTTAAAAGGCCAATAATTCTTCCTTCACTTTCCACTACTAGCATGAGCCCCCGCTCCCCATGTAGACGAATCCACTCTTTTTCTTCCTCTAGCGTTGGATGAAATTCTTCTAATGTTGTTGCCATAAAATCAGCATTCTCTTTGAGCACTTGTCTTACATGTAAAATTACTTGCTCTGCATCATTTTCAGTTGCATTGCGAATAGTTATTCCTTCCAATCTTCTCCCCCCTCTATATCATATATTCTTTTTTCAACCATCTATTCCTTTTTAAAAATAGAAAAACTCTACGAGCTAATCATTGGATCGGCTCGTAGAGTTTCTTATTATTTTAGTAATGAAGTTGTATGTGCCATAAACTGCCCAATTCGTTCTACAATAGCTTCTACATCTTGTGGATTTTGAAGCACATCGTAATCATTAATATTTAATCTTAAAACAGGACAAGCATTAAAGCCATCAATCCATTTTTCATAGCGCCCATGCATCTCTTCCCAATAGGAAAGTGGTGTTTGCTGCTCCATAGGTCGACCTCTTTCATGGATACGGTCAATGACATCATCTAATGATCCTTCTAGATAGATTAACAAATTTGGATGTGGAAAGTATGGAGTCATAACCATTGCTTCAAAAAGGCTTGTATACGTTTCATGGTCCACCGGTTCCATTGTCCCTTTTTCTTTATGCATTTGAGCAAAAATTCCTGTATCCTCGTAGATAGAGCGGTCTTGAATAAAACCTCCACCATATTCAAACATTCTTTTTTGCTCCTTAAAACGCTCCGCTAAAAAATAGATTTGCAAATGGAAGCTCCATTTAGAAAAGTCTTCATAGAAACGATCTAAATATGGATTGGAATCTACTTTCTCAAATGAAGTTCTAAAATTCAATGCATCCGCCAATGCTTTTGTCATCGTAGATTTACCTACTCCTACTGTACCTGCGATTGTGATAACAGCATTTGATGGAATACCGTACTTTTCTCTTAAATTCATCTATAAACTCCTTCTATGCAGTGTTGCATCAACTTTTTCTAAGATATTTTCTAAATCTTTACTGTTTTTTACAAAGTCTATCTCATCGCCATTAAAGCGTAAAACCGGTATATGTGGATGGCTCTTTTCAAAATCATCGATAAACATACGATAATCTTCAGAAAGCTGCTCTAAATAAGCTTGGCTAATTTTTTTCTCAAATTCTCTTCCTCGCATATCAATTCTATCCATTAATACGTCAATACTTGCATCCAAATAAATAACCATATTAGGTACAGGCATATTTTTCGTAAGTATTTGATAGATATCCTCATACTTGCTATATTCATTTGAATTTAGAGTACGTTTGGCAAAAATTAAATTTTTAAATATGTGGTAATCAGCTGCCACTGGCTTGTCTTGTGATAAGTATTTTTTTTCAATATCACTTAACTGTTTGTAACGATTACACAGAAAGAACATTTCCGTTTGAAAGCTCCACTCTGCAATGTCTTCATAGAATTTATTTAGAAATGGATTTTCGTCCACTATTTCCTTAAGCAATTCAAATTGATATGTATCAGCAATCGCCTTTGCTAGGGAAGTCTTTCCTACCCCGATGGGACCTTCTACTGTGATAAATGGAATAGACATTAGCTTTAACCTCACTATAATTTTTCAAATCGTACCCTTTATTTTAGCATAGCTAGAAAATGAAAAATAGAGCCTAATTGTCTTTCCAAAGAAAGACAACGAGACCCTAAATTTTTCTAATTCGGAAATTGTCATTTAACAGATACCAGTTTTGCGGAAAAGAAAAGCCACTATGCCAATAAGAAATACCTCTTAAACCCAGTTCCTTTAATAAATCAAACTTTGCTTGTATGGACCTTGCATCCTCAAACCATACTTCATGCTCCTTCCCTTCTCTCCAGTAATGGAAGAAAGGTGCCTGAGCCTTTGTGTCATATTCAATTGCAGCATTTCTTTCTCTAGCAATTTGAATAGCTTGCTGAGGATTAATGGCTCTCGCAAAAGGATTCCCCGGTTTATAGGGAAGTGTCCAATCATACCCATATAAATTTTGTCCCATTAAAATCTTATTGGCTGGTATATCTGTAACCGCATACTCTAACACGTTTCTTACAGGACCGATTGGAGAAACAGCCATCGGTGGACCACCGCTGTACCCCCACTCATACGTCATAATAACAACAAAATCCACTATCTCGCCAATAGCCTTGTAATCATGCCCCTCATACCATTTGCCCTTCTGATTAGCACTAGTTTTTGGAGCTAAACTAACAGAAAAAGTATAACTAGGAGCAAACGCTTTAAATTCTCTTAAGAAAGCGACATAGTTTTCCCGATCCGTGGGCATGATATATTCAAAATCCAGATGAATATGCTTGGTTCCTCTTCTTTCTGCCTCTGCTACCGTTTCTGTAAACACACGTCTCTTTACCTGTTCATTTGTAAATATCTCATGGGCTAATGTATCACTGAATGCGTCTTCTTCTAAGTTTGCAATCACAACCACTGTCTCGACTTGGTTTGCTTGAGCAATTTCCCCTAGTGTACCCCAATTAAGGGGCTTGAGCGTTCCATCCCTTTTCACTTCATAAGTAAACGGCATCATATAAGTTAGATATGCCGCTACATCCTCGACCTGCTGAATTACCTGATTTGATGGAACTTCTGTATACCATTCTACATATAAGTTAGATTCGATTTGTGGTCTGCTAGCACTTGGGGTTGTTGGTAATACTAACGCCTGCCCAATCACCAACACATCTGGATCTTCTATTCGGTTAATAGAAGCAAGGGTAGCACTGTTCGTATTAAATTGTTTCGCAATAGAATATAAGCTGTCGCCTTGTTTCACTACGTAAATCAATTTATCACTCCTTCGCATTACCTTATGCATACCATCTACAAAACATGCTAAAATATGCGAGAGGAGTTGACTCCAATGGATGAAAAATACATGACATTAGCAATAGAAGAAGCAAAAAAAGCGGAAGCAATGGGTGAGGTGCCGATTGGCGCAATTATTGTGTATGAAGGAGAGGTTATTGGAAGAGGACATAACCTTCGAGAAACAACTCAAAATGCAACCACGCATGCAGAGATGCTAGCTATCCAAGAAGCTTGTGATAAAGTAGGTAGCTGGCGTTTAGAAGATACTACTATGTATGTTACGTTAGAGCCTTGTCCTATGTGTGCAGGAGCCATCCTACAATCACGTATTCCTCGAGTAGTATACGGTGCAAGGGACTTGAAGGCTGGTTGTGTTGATTCCCTATATCACCTGCTACAAGATAATCGATTTAATCATACTTGTGAAGTGACAGAGGGTGTCTTAGCGGAAGCATGTGGCGAGTTGTTAACAAATTTTTTTAGAGAGTTAAGAGCGAAAAAAAAGAACCAAAAACGTGTTTGAACACGCTAATGGTTCTTTTTTTTACTTGATTACAGTTTTTCCACCCATATATGGACGAAGGACCTCTGGAATTACTACAGAGCCGTCCGCTTGCTGATAGTTCTCTAAGATAGCAGCTACTGTACGACCGATTGCAAGACCACTTCCGTTTAATGTATGCACATATTCTGGCTTCGCACCTTGCTCTCTTCTAAAGCGAATACCTGCACGGCGTGCTTGGAAGTCTTCAAAGTTACTGCAAGAAGAAATTTCTTTATATTCTCCATAGCTTGGTAGCCAAACTTCAATATCATACTTTTTCGCAGCCGTGAAGCCAAGATCTGCAGTACACATTAATAATACACGGTATGGTAAGCCTAGCAGCTGTAATACCTTCTCTGCATGTCCTGTTAACAACTCTAATTGCTCATAAGATTCCTCAGGCTTCACAAAGCGTACTAGCTCCACTTTATTGAATTGATGCTGACGAATTAAGCCACGAGTATCTCTTCCTGCAGATCCCGCCTCAGAACGGAAGCAAGCACTGTAAGCAGTGAATGCTTGTGGCAGCTGGTCACCATCTAAAATCTCGTCACGATAGAAGTTTGTAACTGGTACCTCTGCCGTTGGAATTAAAAAATAATCCTCTTCATTTACCAAGAATGCATCCTCTTCAAACTTTGGAAGCTGTCCAGTACCAGTTAAGCTTGTGCGATTTGCCATATACGGTGGAAGCATCTCTTCATAGCCATGTTCTTCAGAATGCAAGTCCATCATAAAGTTTAGTAAAGCACGCTCTAATCTTGCTCCCAACCCACGGTAGAATGCAAAACGACTTCCTGTTACCTTAGCAGCACGTTCAAAATCAACAATCTTAAGGTCCGTTACAATATCCCAATGTGCTTTTGCTTCAAAGTCAAAGTTCGGAACCTCTCCCCATTTGCGGATTTCTACGTTGTCATCCTCAGAATCGCCAATTGGCACACTGTCATGAGGAACATTTGGAATACGCATCATCATATGCTCAAACTTTTCTTCTACTTCTCTTAGCTCCTCGTCTAGCCCTTTAATTTCATCTCCAACCTCACGCATACGAACGATTAGGTCATCCGCATTTTCCTTATTGCGTTTCATTTGAGAGATTTTTTGAGAAACCTCGTTACGTTCTGCCTTTAATACCTCTGTTTTTGCAATTAAGTCACGACGCTTTTGGTCAAGTGGTTGGAACTGATCAAATTCTGAGATATCTTCTCCACGCTTTGCAAGCTTCGCTTTTACTTCTTCATAATGATCTCGAACAAATTTTACATCTAACATGAATATTCCTCCTTTAATTAGTAAAAAAAACGACAAAAAAGCCCTCATCCCCAAAAGGGACGAGAGCATACCCGCGTTACCACCCTGATTGACTCACTTTCGTAAGTCCGCTTGTCAAATAACGGCTTTTCAACCGGCCATAGCCTACTCATTCAGCTATGCAACTCAAGGACGGATTCACAAGGGCCTCTATCAGCTTCCACCAGCCGCTGACTCTCTACAAAAAACTTACTTGCTACTGCTTCCTATCATCGTTTTTAGTTCATGAAATTACTCATACTTTACTATACGTTTGAAGTTTTGGCAAGTGAATCCTTCGAAAAATAGCCTTTTTCCCTGAGGAGCTAATAGAGGCACTTCAGATAAAACAAGGAGAAAGCCAAGCAATATAAAGGAATCATACAAATAAAAGAATTTTCTTTTCTTAACCAAATAAAAAAGGGCTATGGAAATATCCATAACCCTAAGTTTTTAAAATAAGCCACTTATAAAGTCTGTCGTACTTGACCACAGACCACTGAAGAACTTACCTATCCCTTGGAACATCAAGCTAATCCAGCTAGCTTTTTCTACTGATTCAGTTGTCACTACGTCCACATCAGTACCATTGTCCATTATATAGCCATAGTCCGTGCCTTCTGTTTTTTCTATTTTTACTTTCCCCACTACGGTCCCTTTTTCTATAGGAGCTTCTATTGTCTCATTAGTAGGGACAAAAACAGCCTTGTACAGATCTTTTTCACTTGGCTTGATCATCATGGAAATAGGCTCTTTTGTTGCAATAGCTACTTCTTTTTCTTTCCCTTTTAAAACTTCTAATGTTTCATTACCAGGAATTTGATATCCCTCTGGAAAAAGATCTACCTTTGTGAATTGAGAAAAACCATAATCAAATAATGCTCTTGTAGCATCGAAACGCGCCTCATAGGATCCTTCTCCATTAGCATCTACTGCTTTCATCACAACTGCAATTACACGCATTCCGTTTCTTGTAGCAGTCCCAGTGAAAGAGTGTCCAGCGAAATCTGTCGTACCAGTTTTTAAGCCATCTACACCTTCATACTCATACACTAGCCCAGGTAACATCCAGTTCCAGTTGCTCATTTTAATTGCGTCGCTTGTCCCTTCACGGAAGGTTTTCTTAGGAATTTTTGTTGTTTCTAACACTTCCGGATAATCCTTTAATAATAGATAAGCTAATCGTGCCACCGAGCTTGCAGGCATTACATTTTCATCAGAAGCCCCTGTGCTAGCTGGATGCATTCCTTGCAAATCAGCATTATTTAAGCCGGTAGAGTTTACAAACTTTGCACCCTCCAAGCCCATTTCAGCTGCTTTTTCATTCATTAATTTAACAAAATTATCTTCTGTTCCTGCAATTGTTTCCGCAATAGCAATGGTAGCTCCATTTGCAGAGTAAATTGCCATTGCCTCGTATAATTCACGAATACTGTACGCACCATCCTCACGTAATGGTACATTACTTAAACGTCTATCTTGAGAAATTTTATATGTATATTCATTAACTGAATATTGTTGATCCCATGAAATTTTTCCTTCTTCAATTGCTTCAAAAAGAAGGTATTCTGTCATCATTTTTGTCATACTTGCAATTCCAAGAGGCGTGTCCGCATTTTTTTCATATAATATTTTCCCAGAGTCCGCGTCAATTAGAATAGCTGCATCTACATTCAAATTTAGGTTATCTTCTGCATTTGCATTAAGAGAAAATCCAAATACAAAAGAAACTAGGAACATCGGAAGTATAAGCCACTTCACTATCGATGTTTTCCAAACTTTATTCACTGTTGTACCTCCATCTTTAATTTTATCATTGCCCATTTTATCATACTTTGTCCATAAAAAGCATAGTGGATTTAAAAAGCACCCATTCGGCCTATATGAGGACGACCGGTGGGTGCTAAAAGTTCGTTATCTCTTTTACTTTTTATGAAATGGAGTAGTTTGGTGCCTCTTTTGTGATTTGTACATCATGCGGATGACTTTCACGTAAGCCAGCCCCAGTCATACGAATAAATTGAGCGTTTTCACGAAGCTCCTCTAATGTACCAGTACCGCAGTAACCCATTCCTGCTCTTACCCCACCAAGTAGCTGATGAATTGTATCAGCAAGTGGTCCTTTGTATGGCAAGCGACCTTCGATTCCTTCTGGAACTAATTTTTTTGCATCCTCTTGGAAATAACGATCCTTCGATCCCTTTTCCATAGCTCCAATAGAACCCATGCCACGATATACTTTAAAACGTCTACCTTGGAAGATTTCTGTTTCACCTGGACTTTCTGTTGTACCAGCTAATAAGCTTCCAAGCATGACAACATGTCCACCTGCAGCAAGAGCTTTTACGATATCTCCAGAAAACTTGATTCCTCCGTCTGCAATAATTGCTTTTCCAGCTTTTCTTGCTTCTGTCGCACAGTCATAGATAGCTGTAATTTGAGGAACCCCTACACCCGCAACAACACGAGTAGTACATATAGAACCTGGTCCAATACCGACCTTTACAATATCAGCTCCCGCTTCATACAAAGCTTTCGTTGCTTCTGCAGTAGCTACGTTTCCTGCTATGATATCTAAATCAGGATATGCATTTCGAATGCTTTTCACTGTATCTATAACACCTTTTGAATGACCATGTGCAGTGTCAATTACGATAACATCTACTTGTGCTTTTACAAGCTTCTCTACTCGAATCATCGTATCACTTGTCACTCCTACAGCAGCTCCAACAAGTAAACGACCATGCTGATCTTTTGCAGCGTTTGGAAATTCAATTACTTTTTCAATATCCTTAATCGTAATTAAACCTTTTAGAATTCCATTATCATCAACGATCGGTAATTTCTCAATCTTATATTGCTGTAGAATTTTTTCGGCGTCCTCTAATGTGGTTCCTACAGGAGCGGTAACAAGCTGCTCTTTTGTCATTACCTCGTTGATTGGTAAAGAGTAATCCTGGATGAAACGCAAATCACGATTCGTTATAATTCCTACTAACCGCAATTCTTCTTCATTATTTACAATTGGTACACCTGAAATACGGTATTTACCCATTAGATGCTCTGCATCGAATACTTGATGCGTAGGAGTTAAATAGAATGGATCTGTAATAACGCCATTTTCAGAACGTTTTACTGTTTCTACCTGCTCTGCTTGTTCTTCGATACTCATGTTCTTGTGGATAATGCCTAATCCGCCCTGACGAGCCATAGCAATAGCCATTTTCGCTTCAGTAACTGTATCCATACCTGCACTAATCACCGGGATATTTAATTTAATCTTTTTTGTTAACTGTACTGATAAATTAATATCCTTTGGTAATACTTCGGATTTTGCTGGGACCAATAAAACATCATCAAACGTAAGTCCTTCTTTTTGAAATTTAGTTTCCCACATTACTATGACTTCCTCCTCGGTTTTGAATATTATTACAAGGTTATCAGCGACACCCATGAGTGTCAAGAACCCACAAATTTTATATTTATTTAGACTTTTCTATAAAATTTTAGTATTTTTCTATTCTAAGTTGGATATATAGTCATGTCAAATAGAGAACTCGAGCAAATAAGAGTAACCTATAACAAATCATCCTACGAAGATTTCCCTAACATCTAGAATTAGTCTCCATTTCCCTCTACCTTTACCTTTTAGTCCGGCACAAATGAGATTAAAATTAGTTTATCCGAGAGGAATTGCTCCCCGAACGAGAGTATTCCTCCCGTAAATGAGAGTAACATTTATGATACTGCGGAATAGAGTGGAATTTTGGATTTTCTACTTATCTAGGAGACTGGCTGGCATCGGCCATGCCTTCACCAAACTTGTTTTTCCTATTTAGATAGTAATTGTGGTGGGGAGAATGCCTCAGGATATTTCCCTCCTTTTAGTCCCGCACGAATGAGAATAAATTCGGCTTATCCGAGAGTAAATGCTCCCCGAACGAGAGTATTCCCACTGAACGAGAATAAACCTTGTCTAACTGAGAGTAAACAGCAGCTAAACGAGAGTAACCACCACCTATCCGAGAGTATTTCACCCGTGAATGAGAGTAAACCCATTTACCTTGACGACTGTCTCTATCAACTACATAATCTCTTTCTCTTCCCGTGTCTTTTTTGACCAATAGAAAAAGACCGCCACCGATTTTACTCGGTGACGGCCTTGCTGTTGCCTAGCGACGTCCTACTCTCACAGGGGGAGACCCCCAACTACCATCGGCGCTGA
>NZ_JBWQPU010000025.1:0-14581 GCF_056620325.1 Psychrobacillus sp. Z3-81 | reverse complement strand
CGCTTCGCTTTCGTCGCAAATAAATTCGCTAATCCCCTAGGAGTCGCCAGCCGACACTTCAATCAACTTTTTCTTATATGTCATCTCCAGCTTTTGGTGATGAACCTTTTTAATTATATTTCTACATCTCTTTTCAATTCTTTGTAGAGACGATTACGTGCCAGTTCTTTACGATAGCGACATCCCAGCTAGGAAGTCTGCATTTAAATTCGAGGTCTTTGCGATAATCCACCTTATCTCCACGATTACACCAAGGGTCTTTACGATAAGACGAGAGGTCTTTGCGATGGTATTGGGCCTACATCTTTATCCTCTTTTCCACAATCTCTTAACTTCTTTTAACTCTGTACTATGAAACGTTAAACGATAGATATCTGGCATATCGAGGCTGCTCCAAAAAGAAAAGTCATATTGCTTATCAAAATAATTCATCATCAACACTATAATGTTTCCATGTGTGCCGATGACTATGTTTTGATTTTTGTAAGTTTCTAATACCTGATACATTGCCTCTATCCCCCGTTATTGAGCAACAAGATTGGACTCTCCGCCTTTCCAAGCAAATTGCTCATCCTCCCATACTTTTCGGATGGCAAGATGAAAGTCCTCAGCCGGCTCCGTAGACAGCTTTCTTTCTTTAAAGCCCTCTACTATCTGGATTTCTTTATTTCCGTATGCTGCAATACCTTGGACGGTTTGTATTGCTCTCTTATATGGACTTGAAATCACTACATCTATCTTTTCCGTTTTTAAAAGCTCTGTCACCCTGTGAGCATCCTCAAACCCTCTCCTTGATAAAGGTCGCACCAGTTCATCTGGTGTATAAATGGAATGAGCATGTCTTACAAAATATAAATTAGTTACAAAAAACAACTCCTCTATGATTGCTCTTCTCACTTTCTACAAGTAGCAATCGGAATCCTTTCTTAGCCAAAAATTTAGATGTAAACACGCAAAATGCCATGACCAACTTGGCCATGGCATGAAGTAATTCTAACTATTCAGCTTTAATATCGACTCTTCTTCGACGAAGGTGGAGGTATTAAATAAAAATAAGACATCCTCTATTCCATTCTCGTTCATATATTCCCCTATACTTCCATTGTAATATCGAATATCCACCACATGAATCTCAGGTACATGGCAAGTTAGGAATGGTATGACGTTATGTGCATAAGAGTCCTTGATGATGAGTAGCTTTTCTTGTTCAATGTCTGGGGCAATCAGATTTGAAGTTATTTTTATTAATGCATGGACGCCGCCTAGAAAATAGGAGTATTGATCCTTCTTCTTCAGAAAACTTTCGTCATACATACTTGTCCAGGTTTGATTGGTATCTGCTATGAACATTTCAGTTGCAATAGCTTTGCGTGGAAAATAAGCGTCTATCGTATCTGGAGAAAGTCCTTTAAACTGGCTTCGCGTATGATAGCTACCAAGGAATGAATCACTCACTTTATGGATATAAAATTCACTTTTTGACAGTGGGTGCCACTCCATCTTTTCTGCATAAGCAACATACGCCAAGTACGCCCCGTATGTCGTCCAATGGTGATCGGTACGATAATAAATGGATTCAGATTTTTGTGGGTCAAGGAAATCAAAGCCATTTAAATAAGTTAGCTCTTTCGATAAATGATACCCGACAAATTCATTCACCTTTTCTTGAGAATAAGAAGGTGCCAGCCATGGCAAATACTCGGGATAAATACCAACAGATGTAGGTGCCAATAAAAACGTCACCTCTACATTCGAATGACTAGCAGCAAATCCATTCACCGTATCCAGATAGCGCCGGAGCTTTTGATCGTCTGGTTTCTGAAACTTTTCAAATAAATAGCCATTCTTTCCTTTATAAATACCATTATTCTCTTTCTGTAGACGTGCCTGTTCACTAATGGACTTTACCTCTAGCCACTTATTTCGAAAGGGAAAATGATCCGTTACATAGCTCTCCGCATCTGCTGCATAACTGGAAGACAGTATATTTTTTAAGGTAAGGTCCGGGAGCTTTTGTAAGTATCTGTTTTCTAGTTCCGAAAATCGTTGGTGTGGCAACAGAAAAAAGAGAAATGCTAAAAGAAACAGTGACCCGATGAAAAAAGTTATTAATAGTTTATCCGCTTTTTCCTTCAAGTTTTCACTCCTTAGAAACGGAAATATAAAAATGGGTTAAAGGTAGCGTCCACTAAATAAGCGACTGACAGAAAGAAAAGAAAGCCATACCACGCTAGATAAAGCATCCAAAAACCCTCCGCTCTTAACCACTGTTTCTTGGGCAGAGAGGCAATGATTAAAACGATTAACAAAATAATATTTGTATAAAAATAGTATCCCGTCTCCGCATTCCAAAGTGGTTGGTTATTGAAGCCTGCCATGGCCGTTAAATAATCTACTATTAAAGAAGGCGTCTCAAAGGCAAACAGTACCCACCCTACAAGAATCAATACAAGCGCATACACATGCCTAATCCACTGCGGTAAGCCAGATAAAAGCTTCAAGCCTATCCACTTTTCAAACATGAGGATGATACCGAAATACAGACCCCATAAGATGAAATTCCAGCTTGCTCCATGCCAAAATCCCGTTAGCATCCATACCACTAATATATTCCTTGCTTGCTTTAGTAGTCCTTGGCGATTCCCTCCCAAAGGTATATAAACATATTCTCTGAACCAGCTACCTAGCGAGATGTGCCATCTTCTCCAGAAGTCTGTGATGCTTTGGGCTGTATATGGTTTATTAAAGTTTTCATTAAAACGAAAGCCAAACATGAGACCAAGTCCAATAGCCATATCGGAATAACCGCTAAAATCAAAATATATTTGGAATGCAAAGGCAATAATCCCTAACCAGGCAGTTAGCATGGGCAATGCATCTGTCTGGGAGCTCGAAATGGACTCCCAGAGTAAACCGATATTATTAGCTAATAGCACCTTTTTCGCCAGCCCGATAGTAAATCTTCGAACCCCTTCAGCAAACTGCTCTCTATTTTCCGACCGATTTTGAAGCTGTTCTGCTATCGTATTATATTTCACTATCGGCCCTGCCACTAACTGAGGAAATAATGATACGTAAGCCCCAAAGTCAATCCAGTTGCGCTGTGCCTTCGCTGTACCTCTATAGACATCTATAATGTAAGACATGGACTGGAATGTATAAAAGGAAATACCGATTGGCAGTGGAAGCTCTGTTAACGGTATATCGGTACCAAATAGCCCATTAATATTCTGAATAAGAAAATCAGCATATTTAAAAAAAGATAATAGCGCAAGGTTGACCGTCACAGATAATGCCACTACCACTTTTCGTTTAGTAACATTGAAATTTTGTTTATCTAATAACAATCCAAAAAAGTAATCGGATAAGGTCGACACCAGCATGATGACAATATAAATTGGTTCTCCCCAGGCATAGAAGAAAAGACTTGTTATAAATAAAAGTAAGTTTCGTATCCTTCTGGGCGAACAATAATAGAGAGTTAAAACTGCAGGTAGGAATAAAAACAGGAAAAGCAGACTACTAAAAACCATTTTCTAGGATTGTTTAAAAAAACCTTCGTATACTTCTACAAGCTCGTCCGCACTTTCTGAGATAACGAACAACACATACTTGCCCTTCGTAACTAGCTTATAATTTTTCGCATTTTCATATTGGTCTGGAAGGTATGTTTCAAATTGTTTTTGTACGTTTTCCGCTCTTTTCTTCAATGCTTCTTCCACTTCTGGTACATCTGCTTCATCTTTTACTTTTAAAATCGCAATTTCGTTCGTCTTCACATTCATCATTGGAATTCGTATCGCATATGCCTCAAGCTTTGCAGGGTCTATGTTATACGTATCCTTTATCTGATCATCAGTTAATTCCATCAGCATCGGCTGCTCTACCTTCGCTAACATTTCTTCCACCATTTCATTTGGCGTTAAACCTGGATCTGCTGATTCCTGTTCGTTACTATTAGAACACCCTGCCAGTAGCAATCCACCTATCATCATATGTCCCAATATCATCTTTAACTTATTCATTGAAATGTCGGCTCCTTTTTTAGAATATATTTTGTTTTGTTTCAAAAATTATTCCAATTACTCAAACGTATTATGCAAATTAGCGAAAGTTAATATCCACCAATACAAATTCTCCAACTATCGATAACATCCGATTTAATATTTTCTCCGTCATTTTGTTCATTCCTATAGTAAACATATTTAGAAATTTATTATTCCCAAAAAGTATTAAATATGGTAAAATTAATACTAGTTAATTAAGACTAATCCAAAAGACCCTAAATTTAAGCATTTACGACATATATGAAAGGTATATAGTCATCAACAGAAATATTTATTGGTACAAATTACTACTATTTAATTCATCCTGAAGGAGACTCACTGTGATTAAAAATTTTAGAATGTCTATAAAAGCAAAAATCTATACGATAGTTATTGTGGTAGTTTTAACGAATGTTCTAGTAGGGATAACTGGGTTATATAATCTACAGAAGGTCCAGTCCTCTTTAGAAGAGAGTTTGGAAAGTAGATCAAAAAATTTGAATCTATTACGGACAGTTGGAATTGATTTTCACCAAATGTACTTGGCCGAAAAAAATCTTTACCTTTACGAACCGGGTACGGAAGCTTTTAAAGCGCAACTTGAGGAGTATAATGGCCAAAAAGAGGATATCCAAGAAAGATTCGCTGAATATTACGGTAATATTATCAATCTTCCAAATGAAGAGGAACTTGCTCAAACGTATGAAAGCATGAAAGAAGAATATTTTATCATTTCACAGGAAATTGTATCATTACTATCTTCTTCTAATCCTGCCGACCGTGAACAAGGCATGTTGCTATCTCAAGGTGAAGGCTTGAAAAAATTTGAAGCTGCAGAGGAATCGTTAGATGTCATTGGTGACTTATATTACGATAACAATGAAAGTATGTTGAAAGATGTGAAAGAAAATTATTCCCAACTCTTTCTGATTACATGCATTATCATTATCCTCGGGCTAATCGTTAGTACGTTGCTTGGTTTACTAGTTATCCGTTCGATCAATCGCCCAATTCTCACGCTAAGAAATAATGTCAGGAAGATGGCTGAGGGTGACTTAACAGCAACAATTAATTCATCTACAAATGATGAGTTAGGGGAATTGTCCAGGGATTTCAACTTAATGACTAATCAAACAAAGCAACTAATCTCTACTGTCAGAAAAACAGTAGAACATCTAAGTGATTCATCCCACCAACTTGGTTACATTTCTGAGGAAACAAGTAAAACGGGTGAAAAAATTAGTAAAGAGATTGTGGAAATTGCAGCAGGTGTTACAAAGCAAAAAAATCTAACAGAAATAACGAATCAAAAGACCTTTGAATTATCAGAGGTTATTAATAAATTGAACCAAAAGAATATAGATATGGACAAACTATCTGCGAATGCAAAAGTAGTTTTACAACAAGGCGTTGGCAAGCTAGAGGATTTACAAGAAAAAACAGAGATATCCATAAACAGCACACATCAAGTTGTGGGAGTAGTACAAGTTCTTGCGGAAAATATGAAAAAAATTGGATCAATTGTTCAGACCCTAAATGAGATTTCTAGTCAAACTAACCTACTTGCACTGAATGCAAGCATTGAGGCTGCAAGAGCTGGAGAGTATGGGGTTGGATTTGCGGTAGTTGCATCGGAAGTACAAAAATTAGCAGCACAATCTGCAACTGCTTCCAAACAAATTGAAGACACCATCACGACAATTGAAGATGACACCAAGAAAACGTTAGTATTAATGAATCAAACTGTACAGATTAACAATGAACAAGGTAATATAGTTGCAGAAACCGGAGTAGCATTCCACACAATAAACGAAACAATTAGCCATATCCTACATTCTCTCAATGAAATTGCTGAGGAAATTTCTCATGCGAATAATATAAAAGAGGATGTCGTAAACGCTATAACTGATATATCACACGTCGCTGGTGAAGTCTCACAAAAAACAGAGTTAATAAATGACTCCATTGATCATCAAAACAAAGCTTTTGATAATCTTCAAAAATCAGCTGAAATGTTAAATGAACTGAGCGAAAAAGTAAACAAGATGATTCATAGCTTCCGTATAGAATAATAGAAACATAAATAGCTCTTCTATCTCTTTTTTTCTGATAGAGGGCTATTTTTCATATAACCGTTTATCCCCTTCATCTTTTTATTACCATCAAATAAAAAAACATTAATTGTAATTATATCAACATCTAGATACTGTATAAAGGCAATCTAGTGCCGAGATTGGAAGAACCTTTAACAGCTTTGCGTGTTAAAGCTCTTGCCGTTTGGATATACCAATACCTTAAAGATAATAAGGAAGGTTATGTTAAAATAAGGTAAAAGTATATTAAGAAAGACAGCTCTGTTGAAAAATTCATTTTCATTTTAATTCAACAGGTAAATTAAATATTTTTTAGAGGGTGAAACAAATGGGATGGAAACGGTCTACTAAATTTTATATGGGATTGGGCTAATAATTGTTATGATCACTGGATATAATTTATACGGTTTTTATAAGTTAAATGCTACCAAGATATTTGTCGAAGAATATCTGGAAGAAGAAGGATATATCGAGGATGATATTAACGTATTAGATAAATTTAAATCTAATCTTTCAGGAGATAGACATTGGATGGTAGTGGTTAGATTAGAGGGAGACCCTAAAGTATATTATTATTTTAAATCGAAAAATAAACTGATTTTAGAATCGTATATTTTAGAAGGCTATGAAAATGTAGTCAATAAAGTAGTAAAAACGAGGAATTCCTAATGACTAAGATTGCGAACGATGTTCTTTTCTCCAATTAGTGCTTTTGTTTAATTTGGTCAATAAAGTATTGCATAATAAAACGCTCATTAAGTGAAATTCACATTTTACCTTTTAAGAAGAAAGGACCAAGCATGATGAAAAAACTATACACCATGTGGCTCGTAGTTATGTTTATTCTAATAGGCTGCGATAGTAATACCACGGAAGAATCTCCAGCTAAGGAGCTCGAAAACAGTGCAAATGTACAAGAAGATAGTAACAGCTCCGAACATGATACAGAGAATACAGATACAGACACAGACACAGACTCGGCCTCTAGGGAGCAGTCTACTAATACGGAAATATATACAGAAGAAAATCCAGAAACAGAAACACTAGCTCATTTTTCTAATGAAGAAATTGAATACGCTAGAATTTGGTTACAGCTTGGTCCCAATCAAGAGCTCGACGAATTATATATAAAGCATATTCCAGCTGGTACAGCTCTTAACCCTGATGACAGCACAAGTGCAAGCTACCCAGAGGATGTCATCCAGTTAGCCGGCTCTCGCTTAGTAGATGGCTCGGTCACATATAGCGGGAATGGGAATGGCACGATCAACGTATACAATGTTCCCTTACGCTGGGATGGAATTAACCCTGCTGGCGAGCAATTTTACTTAGATATTATCCAAAATACGAAGCTAGTATATGTGGATCCAGGTGATGAGGAAGCAGTAATAGAATTGATTAAGCTGCAGCGTAAGGAATAAGAAAGATCCATTACGCTTAGTAGAGGGCTCGGTCACATATACAATGTTCCTTTGCACTGGAATGGACTTAACCCCGGTGCTAGGAAGAGGGAATAAAATTAATTAAATTAGGTATTGCTAGAGCAATTTGTTAAAGCATATGGAATGTTCTTGCATGGTTCGATATTTACGTTGTAATTGATAATGATCTTTATCGAAATTAATCTAAAATTGCCTATTCCCAGTTACCGAAATATACTAAATATTGTTACAATACCCTTGTAGCGAGAAGACGGTGATGATTTTCTCTCTGACCGGTGCTTACCTAGGGCAGAGACTTCGGGGCAACATGAACGTTGTCACCCGATGTGACGCTTACTCGTTTTACCAAGCATCAAGCATCTTAAACTTATTGTGGTGAGCCTCAACATATTTTATCAAGGAGGAATCATTGTGAAGGATTTTGGTGAGCTTTTGTACGCCGATAAGACCGACAACAGCAGAAACGGTTTTGGATTTATTCTTTCAGGCATCTTATTAATTGTCGTCGCAAATTTTATCTACGCAAGAACGATGTTAATGATAGCGGGTGGCCTATTTATTTTCATCGGATTATACCTAGTTATATTTAAACGTGGGGAGAAAATCTCAATCTATGAAAACACGATTGTGTTGACTTTAAAAGGGCAAGAATTTCCCATACCAAAAGAACAGATTAGTCATATTGAATATGAGAAGCTAAAAGTTAGAAAAAGTCCAGTCGTCAGTTATTATCCAGTACTTATATTAAAGAATCAACAAAAAGTGTTAATTAATAAGGACTTTAACCCCGTGATCAATCAAGATTTTAAGCAAGTGATTGAGTCCTATATTTGAATCATTTAATAAAAAAAGGGGACATTCAGGTGCTGTTCCCCTTTAAGGTTGAGTGGAAAATCTCTATTAAGGGGTACTAACTCACCGATTTCGTACCTTCCCTTCCTTTTCTCTTCCGACTAAAATAGCGTGTCAAAGAATATAGTCCAAAAACAATAGGAGGAATTAAGCCTCCTCCGGCACTGTACGGACTATCTATGAACAATATGACGGCTGATCCAAGTAAAATAGAAAATAGCCATAAAGCTGTGACTAATAAAATATCCTTCTTTTTAATAGTAAGCTCCAAACGATTATTCATTACTTCTCACCTCTTACCATGTGTATCTCTTTCCTCTTATTTACATCCGTTATAACATTTTTCCATTTAACCCCAAATAAAAATAGCAAACCTCTAAGGCTTGCTACTCAATCCTTTTCACCTTGCAAAATCGGCTAACAGCTTATTAAATAATTCTCTTTCCTCCCAAAATGGTCCGTGACCGCTATAGTAGAAGGGAATAAGCTGAGAGTTTGGGATTTGCTGTTGAACTAATTGCGCTTGTGCATAGGGTATGACCTTGTCATGAACTCCATGCATGATCAGTGTTGGGACGTTTATCTTCGCTAAGTCATATTGCACATTTTCATCTCGTAGCAGGGCGATTACTGCTGCAGTAGACCAGCCAGCTGCCTGTAATCCCATTTGAACAAACCAGTCATTAAATTCCTTTGTAATGTATTGAAAGAAGAATCCATCTGTTACCTCCTGCATCATCTTCGGACGATCATTTAAGCCGATTCTTAGAAAATGCGTAGCGGTTTCCTCTGTAAAACCAGTAGGGGTAGCCGCGTCCACCAATACGAGCTTCGATACACCTTTTCCACCGTGCTTGGCCATGTACCTTAGAGCTATTGCTCCACCAGTGGAATGTCCGACTAAAATGACATCCTCCAATTCAAGCGTGTCAATAATTGCATGGATGTCATCAGCCAGCCTATCGTAGGTATATCCCCTAAACGGCTTGTCGGATTGCCCAAACCCTCTCCAATCAACTGCAATACAACGAAAGCCCATGGATGGCAATACATTTAACTGGTACTCAAACTGTTTATGGCTTAATGGCCAGCCATGAATAAAAAGAATCGTATCTATTGCCATAGGATTTAGGTCTTCTACATATACATTTACCTCTTCTTCTACCCTTACAAAGTAACCGATCGTGTTTCCCCCTGTTTTTATTTCTAGCCTATTCAATAAAGGAGGAATAAGTGTTTCATTTACCCTGCCAATGAAATGGCTTCTCTATATATATGGGTAAAAGCGTCTGGCTACTCCCTTTCGCTCCATTCACTTGCATTTGGGTTAGAAACAAGCAAGAAGATAGATCTGCGCCTTTTACATTAGCATCTCTTAAGTCTGCTCCTAGCATATTTGCACCTCGCAAGTCGGATTGTTGAAGATTAGCACCAATTAAATAAGCTCCTCTAAAATCATAGGTTCGTAGGTCCTTTCCCACTAGATGCCGCCCTATAAAATTTTCTCTACTTTTATCTTTACCAAGGGGTATATCAAAGGAATTGCTTAGATGGTATCGAACCTCCTCACTTACCTTAGCTAACAGTACTCCAATGGGAGCTCGGTAAAAAGAAAGATCAATCTTACCTATTTCTTCTACACCCTTATCTAACATTTCCTCTAAAGCGTCAAGCTGTAGAATGATTTCTTGATGTAAAAGTAAAGACAAATCATAGGTCAATGCCTCTAACAAAAAGGCTTTTATTTCAAACAGCTGTTCCACAATCGGAAACACCTGATACATGACACTTGCATTTTCTGGGTAACTTCTCCAGTCCTTCCCTTTAAATATCTGCTGGGATACAAATTGACCTGCTCCCAGACAGTCGTACACGGTACATCCCTTAAACCCTTTCTCACGTAGATAAGCGTGTATGCTGCAACCAAAATCTTCTTGTAAATTTACACAGGGAACGCCGGCCGCTTTATCCATCTGAAAGTCACTGGAGGCAATAATATTTAGTGCAGTACAACAAAGGGCAAAGCAGCTACTGCAATCCGCTTTCAGCTCTATTCGATTTTGTATCCTTTGATTTTTCTTCATCATTTACACGCCTTCTCCAATTAATATGCAAATTATCCCAAAGTTTAGTTTGTATGTAAATGGACATTGTTACAAATAAAGGGAAATATGGAGTGGCAGAGAATATGATAAAAAGAGGTTATTCCATTAAAAAGGGGCACTTTATGAAAAGTAAAAAAGTAGTGATTCTTCTACTTTCTGTCGGGGTAATCATTAGCTTATCCCTCATGACCATCCAAAAAGATTTTATGGGCTTCGCTTATGAAGCACAGAGGATATTGTAAACGTGGTAATCAGGTATAATTATTTGGGATTTTCGTTCGAAAAAGTGCTTCAAAAAGAAACTTGGTCTGAAGGAGAGAGAATGGATATTATTTAGGAGGATTATATGAAAAACATTGCTTTTATTGCCCTTATCTTAATTCCAGTCTTGTCGTTGGTTTCCTGTTCACCAGAAAAAGGTGCAAAGGAAATGGAAGAAGAAAAAGTAAGTTGGGAAGCTCGAAATGAGTATAAGATGAATGGAAAAGTTTTGTTGACAGTTTATCCAGAGCCAACTCTCGTGGCAGGCAAACCATCGGGATATATATTTCACTTCACTGAACCGTTCGAAACATTTGAAGGGAAAGAATTAGCTATCTATGCTACTCACAAAGAAACAGGAGAAAAAATAAGCGCAGTAGAACCCCTAATAGTGGAGGAACCATCCTCTGGATACTTAAGTCTTCAACGTTTTACCGCTAACTTTGAAATTCCAGAAAAGGGTCTATGGCGTTATGAGGTCTTTTTAGATAAGGAGTTCTATGCGGATATTGTGTTTCTAGTTACAGATGAACAGAAAAAAAGCAACTGAATTCATTCAGCTACTTTTTTCATTCTTATTCTAGCCCTTCAATCGTAACTTCCTTAACAGGTAAGAATAATTCTCCTGTATTTAAGTATGTCACCTGCACCTTGTCTCCTTCTTCCATGTAAACCGCATAAGGTGAAGATTCGGAGGATACAATATAGTTTGTTTTATTGTCCAACAGGAAGGAAACTTGTGTGAAATCTCCTACTCGTTCTTTAAACACTCGTAGGACGGTACCAGATATAGCTTTCTCCTCTGCGTTAGAGCTTCCGTTTACCGAGCTCCCCCCACGTTGTAGCGCTGTTTTATAGAGCTTTAATGCTTCTTTTGGCGTATTCCCATATACAGATATCTCTGGATCGGCTGCAGAAACGATAAAATAGTTTTGCAGGAATCCATTGGAATCCAGTACAGGAGTCAGCCAGCTTGCTTCTCCGTAGAAGTTATAAAGAACCGGCATTTCGCCTTCCCATTTCTTTTCAATAAATTTCTTTTCTATAATTTGTAGAGCACCTCGGGAATCCATATAGGATTCTTCCATATTGCCAGTGTAATACACCGCTTTACCCGTTCTACCGTCTGTTAAAGAGTAGCCAAGCATTGAATCGACTCCCTCTTTTGGACTTGTAAAGTCGGTAAAGTAATACATTTCTCCGTCCTCACCGAAAATAGGGCTAACGTTTGCCTCCGTTCCTTCATCAGAAGGCAGCTTCACATCTTTCTTCCCAATCACACTATTCCAAAATCCATGAATGTAATTCCCGTAGTAGCTATTTTGCAAGCTAACTGCTTCTGGAGAAACTGCACCATCAATAAATGCAGGAACCTCTGAAAGCTCAAAGGATTCTGTTTGACCAGTAGCAGGGTCTACTACTACGATTCCCTCCACATCAAAGCCATTTCGAGCGGTAATAAATTTTCCGTAAGAGCGGATGTAATAAGGCTTTCCTTCCTCATCTACCTCTAATTGAGGATCTCCATAAAAAATCTTTGTCGGATGCTTCATACGCATATGTCGCTCTAAATTTTTGTGAAGATAAGAGGACGGTGTATATGTCATTTCTGACTTGATAAATTTGGGATTGTCTGAGGAGTCTGTCGCACTCATTGTAAAATAACCAGGAGTCACATCTCCATTCCACCATTTGAAGAAGTCAGAGAATTCTACAGGAGCAATATATACATATTCGTCTTTTACTTTCTGGATTTGAAGATTACCAAGCTCATAGTAGCTCGTATTCGGTACCTGACCAAATGCTTTCTTCATTTTATTACGTGCAAATTGCGGCGGTACACTAGCAGGTGTCTTTGTTTCATCGAACGCCTCAATTTCAACCTGCACATCCATATTTGCTACCTCATACTTCTTGTCGGCATTCCATAGAGGAGCGGACAGCATGTAAATAGCTAGACCCAGACTAGCTAAAAATAGAATTCCTTTTACCTTTTGCTCGATGCCTCTTGCCAACAAAGTCCCGACCAAAGTTATAACGACAAGCCAAAGCCATAGAGCTGTCCAGTTTCTATCTAGATTTGTTATATAGTAAACAAGCGCGGATGCGATAAATGCTAGAGCTGCTAATCCAATAATGGAGCTAGCCTTGTCTTTCCGATCGGCTTTCAAAGGCACTACTACAAGGGCAGTAGCCACGGCGATGAACGCTGAAATAATAAATACAGTTACCATATCAATCCCTCTCTCTTTTTTCTGTTTACTACTATACGTATGAGGATGGATATAGTTTCAGGACTAGCCATTAGCTACTTTTCAAGACAGTTTTACTTGCAATAGCATCCTCCTGAAATCCTTTATTCCAGCTAAATCCAACGATTATGGTTGCCACAATTAAGACCGAGCTAAGAATATAAAAGCATGGAACGATAAACTCAGATGAGACCATACCAGTAAAAATCGCTAATAAGATCATTCTTTGAAGCAGGCCAATCGTTCGAAATAGGCTATCTACTCTACCAATTATCTCATTAGGAATCTTATCCATTAAGAATGAATTCCTTGCAACGCGAGCACTACTATTTCCTAATGCTAGAAAGAACATTAACGTCAAATAGATTGGTAACTCCACGAACACAATCATCGAAATTGCTATCGTATATACAAGTACACCTAAAATAATTGTTTTTTCATTCCCCAGTTTCCTCGCTACTGTAGGAATCAGTAGCCCCGCTACCACTGCTCCCCCCCGCATACATCATCCCCTGGATTCCGTACACATTCGCATCAGTCTGTAAAATGTCTGATAAGTACACTGGGAATAAATAATTTGTTAGCATTACTCCAATAAAAGGCATGAAGGAAAATAGGAGAAAGGCAAACATGGCAGGTCGTGCAAGCATATATAAAAGACCTTCACTCGTTTTTCTATTTACCGATTTTGTACCTTTTGTTCGTTCTGCTCTAGCATAGGGCAGCTTCAAATAGAAATAGATTGCAGCTATATAAGTTAGGATATTTAACAATAAAATATAATGTATATCCCACTTCAGCATGAGGATGCTCGCTACTCCCCCTGCAATCATACTAGAAAGCTGACTCTGCACCTCCATCGTCCCATTTAATGTCTTATACTGTTCCTTAGTAAAAAGCTCTTGATTCATCGCGAACATAGTCGGATAAAACAAGGTGTAAGACAAGCTACCAATTACATAAATAACGGTATAGTGCCACATTTCATAAGACAATCCAAAGAATCCAAGTGCAGTAAAAGGCAATAAAACAAGAAAACATGCCAATTCACTGCCTATCAATAATCTCTTCCTGGACATCCGATCCACCAGAGCTCCGACATAAGGAGTTATAAGGAAATTAATAATTGTCATTCCGATGGTGATATATCCAAACACAGGCCCTCCATTATCACTCGTTACAAGCATCCAAGGAATGGCTATCATCGTAATACCTGTTCCTATTGAGGAAGCTATATTTGCGAATATAATAATCCAAAATCTCGAATCTCTATATAAACTTTTCAATCCCATCACATCCCTTTCTCTATCTACTCTCACTCTAATAGAAAAGGAAGAATTTTCATTCAGTCATTGGTCTAAAATACGTCTCATACATTTGGCTGAATGTGAGTTTGGGATCCTATTAAGAGAATTAGGATTGAGGGGTTCCTTATCGTGCGATTGTGACGACTTATCGCGCGGTCCGTGGGGGTTACTGCGCGATTATTGGGAGCTATCGCTCGGTTAAGGGATCCTATCGCGCGATGCG
>NZ_JBWQPU010000024.1:0-16807 GCF_056620325.1 Psychrobacillus sp. Z3-81 | reverse complement strand
TAAAAGCCCGATTGGTTCAACTAATGATTGGTGGGGGATGAAAGAAAACCCCCACCAATCAAAGTTTCACTTTATCTACCACTTGATAAGACAAATTTTTTCATAGTTTGTTCTAAATTGTTGATTTTTCACTTAAATTGTTAGAAAGACATGAAGAGGAGAAAAATGATGTGGATTGATGGAATTTTCTCGGGTGGTGGAATGAAGGGAATAGCGTTGGCAGGAGCTTATCAGGTGTTGGAAGAAAAAGGATATAGGTTTAAGCGGGTAGCTGGAACTAGTGCGGGTGCAATTGTTGCTTGTTTTATTGCTGCTGGATATACCGCTAAGGAAATGAAGGATTTACTGTGTGAGCAGGATTTTCAAAAATTGCTCGACCCTAGACCGACAGTTTTACCTTTTCCTTTTATGAAGTGGCTTAATCTTTACTGGGGAATGGGGTTATACCAAGGAAGGGCAATGGAGAATTGGTTTTTGGATAAGCTTGCTCGTAAAGGTGTTTATACCTTTGCTGATATTCCAGAAGGGTCATTAAAACTGGTAGCCTCAGATTTAACGAATGGGAAAATGATGGTCCTTCCGGATGATTTGAAAAATTATGGTTGGAAGCCAGAAAATTTCATGGTAAGTAGGGCATTAAGAATGAGCTGTAATATTCCGTTTTTCTTTGAGCCAGTTAAAATGAAGGCGCCAACTGGAGATACTATCTTTGTTGATGGGGGAGTTTTAAGTAACTTTCCAATGTGGATTTTTGGGAATGGAGTAAAGGAAAGACCCATGCTTGGTATTAAGCTAAGTAGAAGTTCAGAGGATATGCCTCCCCAAAAAATTAAAAACGGATTAAATATGTTTGAAGCATTATTTACTACTATGAAAGATGCTCATGATGAGCAGTACATCTCCAGAAAATTAGAGAAGAATGTTATTTTCATTCCGGTAGATGAGTATAGCAGTACTGCCTTTCATTTAGGAGAAGAGATGAAGCTTAACCTCTTTCAAAAAGGAAGAGACAGTGCAACTCGCTTCTTGAAAACCTGGTAGAGCTTGTTTAATTTCTACGTGTAAAGGAATAATAGGAGAGAAGGACGACTAAAAGGAGAGCAAAGTTATGTCTAAAACACCTAAAGAGCTAGCACTTCGTATTTTAGAAAAAAATATGGTAGGTACAATGGCTACTGTGCAGCAAAATAAACCACATTCTCGCTATATGACCTTCTTTAACGATGAGTTTATTCTTTATACGGTGACCAGTAAAAAGACACATAAAGTAGAAGAAGCTGCGAAAAATCCTTACACGCATATTCTGCTTGGATATGATGGAAAAGGATTTGGAGACTCCTTTTTGGAAATAGAAGGAGTGATAGAGGAGTCAGACGATAAAGCCATGAAAGAAAAAGTGTGGAATAATGCATTGAAAGGCTGGTTTGATGGACCGGACGATCCAGAGCTAATGGTTTTAAAAATAACTCCTACCCAAATCCGTTTGATGAATACTAAAGGTAAAGAGCCTCAAATAGTAGATTTTTAATAAAACTGGACCGGGACTCTCACTTAGAGCCCGGTCTTACTAATTACTGTGCTTTCTAATGACCAGTTAAAGGGAAAAAGCACTTACTACTCTTATGAAGTGTAGAGTAGTAAGTGCGCTAGTACCTATACTATTTTTTGCGAGACGCCTTATTTTTATTTAGCTCTGCAAACTCACGAGCCATTTCCGCTTCCATTTCATTAGGGCTTATTTTCTGGTTCTTAGGTGTTTGGGGAAGGGAGCGTGTGTTGTTGCTCTTCCCTTTTTTATCATCTCTACCCATATAGACACTCCTCCTGAGGTTTTTACTTTCCTACATAATTTGTCTAATGAGATGCAAATTTACTCATGGAAAAAAAGGTAAGGGGCTAGTTAGAGACAAAATCAGTAACGTCCTCTTTGTCTTTGCTCTCAAAAACAGCTAGAGAAGAGCTAAATGTAATTTCAAATGTTGTTCCCATATTCTTTTTACTCTCCACATGAATCTTCCCATTCATTGCTTGGATGACACTAAACACAACCATTACTCCAAGACCTGTCCCTTTCTCTCCTTTTGTAGAGAAATATGGTTCTCCTAGGCGGTTCAATTGATCCTCTGACATCCCTTCTCCTGTATCAGAAATAGAGATTGTTACATTGGAGGGGGTAGTGTATGTTTGGACGGTTAACGTCCCTCCTTTTGGCATTGCTTCTATCGCGTTTTTCATCAAGTTAAACAAGCTCTGATAAAATTTTTGCCTATCTCCCAAAATCATCGTTTCATTAGAGAATTTTGTTTTTACTGCAACATTATTCTTGTAAGCAGATAATTTAATCGTTTTTATTACTTTCGATAACTCCTCATTGACTAAGATGGTGTTAATCGAATATTTATTTTCCTTTGGAAGGGCTAAATAGTCCTCTATTACTTTTTCTGCAGATTTTAATTCACTTTTCACAATAGACAGGTACTGGGACCTAGCCTCCTCCGATATGTGATTACTCTGAAGGAGCTGAACAAATCCGCTTGCAGCTGTAAGAGGATTACGGATTTCATGAGAAATGGCCGCTCCCATCTTCTCTACTAATTCCTTGTTATTAATGGATAATAGACGTTTGCGATATCCAAGTATTTTATCTATCTCTTCAATGAAATATGCAATCATACCTGCACCAAGAGGCTGAATCACCATAAAGGCCAAAAATAAATCCATATCTTCATTAAATTGTTTCAGGTTAAATAATGGCAGTCCTTGAGTAAGACTCATGATAGCAGTAAAAAAGGTGACCCAAAAAACTCGTTGTTTAGGCTTTAACCCTAAGAACCAAGGACGTGCTTTTTCAAATAAGATAATGGAAAAAGTAAAAAAAACGAGAGAGAGCCAAAACCCAGTATCAAAACCACTTAACGCTCTTATTGCAATAGCAAGCACTCCTAATAATGGTCCTAATCCTGCATATAAAGATCCGATAATAATAGGGATACCTCGTAAATCTAGAAGAATATCCTCTGACCATGAATAACTAAAGGTAAAACAAATAAGAAGACTGAAGGTAAAGTATAAAATATCTATGGTTGGAGTTTTTCTAACTTTCTCTATTAAAAGTAGCGAGACGAACAGAAGAACAACTAAAAGGGATAAGTTAAATAAGAAATGAATAGTTAAGTTCAAGAAAGCACCTCTTTCCATGAAACAAAATCTAGTTGGACTACTTCTTCAGAAGGTGACACTTCACAGGTTTAAATGAAATATATAAGGCAAATTTTCTTGCCTGATTATCACGAACATGTACGGAACCTTTCATGGAATGAATCATGCCAAACGCCATTGTTAGAGTGAAATCTTGAATATTTAATTTACTTTCTGTATGGAGATGCTGTAACAAGATAACAATCTCTCCTTCTATTTCAGCAGTTTCAATAACTAGAATACCTCCGTCGGTAGTGGACTCTATCATATACTTTATAATGTATAAGAATGACTGCTGAAATTTAGAGCGATCTCCCCCTATAAGCTTTGTTGCAGAAAAGTTAGAAATAATTTTAACAGAGTGGTAATTTGCAAGGGGGTTTAGCAACTGGATAATATTGTTCAGTTCCTCGTTTACCTGTAAATGCACGGTCGACTCTGCAATAGGCTTGGAATACGCGAGATAACCTTGAATAATACGCTCGGCAGAATCTAACTCCTCTCTTAATATGGATATGTATTGTGAACGTTTTTCTTTGGGGAGTCCTTGTTGGTCTAATAGCTCTACAAAGCCAATTGCCGTAGTTAAAGGGTTTCTTATTTCGTGTGTGATGGCAGCTCCCATTTGTTCAATGGAAGCCGCCTTTTCTGATTTTGCGAGCTCTTGATAATATGAATGATTTTTTTGTAATATTTCCAAAAAGTAAGATAAAGTAGCAACACTTAGTGGAGGAATAACAATATATGCAAAAATTAGATCCCTACTATGTGCTAAAACTGAGACCTCCATTAGAATGAGCAAATCGACAAGGCAAAAAACAAGAGCTAAAAAGCATGCGAAAACGACTCTAAAAGTCGGTTTCTGAGTTAAAAATTTTGGTGAACAGTACCAAAGGGTTGTGCTGAGTATCCCATAAGAAAGAATACTCACAAAAAAGCCGAGATCAAAACCGAAAACTCCTCTTAAACCAATGATGAGAATTCCGAGTATGGGACTTAACTGAAAATATAATCCTCCTACGATTAGTGGAACAGCTCTTAAGTTTAAAATAATTCCCTCATCAATATTGCAAGAAAATATATAGCATAAAATGATGGATAGAGAGAAATAGAAGCACAAGGTTTTTTGCTTTTTAAATAAATTTTCAGGTTTTCTGTAAATAAAAAAGAAAAGAAAGAAAAGTATAATTAATAAGGACAAATTAAATAAAAAGTGGGCTGTTATATTTTCCAAAAAAACCCCTCGTCTCTACGAGTGAATGATAGGTTTATAGTACCTTTATTTTACATATTACACAAGTTTGTGATTTGAAATTTCTGAAAATTATATTATTATAATAATAGTATGTTCCAGTAATTGAGAAGTCTTTACTGTTTTGTAAGACTTGATGTTTTCTGATAACTATTTCATCAAAGGGAGCTTATAAAAGGAATAATCGAGCTGTACTTCATAAGTGCTAAGGGTTCTTAACTGAACTAGGAGTGGGAGAGAGGGTGGCATCTTTGCAAATTAAACTAGTATTATTATTAATTTTCTTATTTCAAATGATTGTCAATGCTACACGGCCAGTAATCACGCTTTCAGCGGATAGCTATGGAGCTTCTATCATTACGATTGGTGTAATAACATCTACATTCGCTCTGCTGCCTCTAATGTTGTCTATTCATGCAGGGAAATTCATTGACAAAATTGGCGATAGAATTCCCATTATGATTGGCTTTTTGGGAGTTGTTGCAGGAATGATTGTTCCTCTTTTTTTCTCCGATATCTGGGCGCTTTTTGCTAGTCAGTTATTGCTTGGAATAGGGAGTGTTAGCATTCCTATTGCTCTTCAGAATCAATTGGGACATCAGACGACGAAAAAGGACAGAGATTATTATTTTAGTATGTTTAGTCTTTGTGTAGCATTAGGAGCAGTTGTAGGTCCTTTGGTAGGAGGGTATCTTTCCTTTGCGACTGTATACATTGTTTGTATTATCATTGGTTGCTTAGCAATTTTCTTTTCTTATTGGGTTCTTCATATAAGTAAACCAAGTAACAGTAGGAAAACGACAAAGCTAATCGACTCTTTGAAGCTATTTGAAAATCCGCTTATACGTAGAGCCTTATTTTCTAGCGCCCTTGTTTTATATTCAAAGGATATATTTGTTGCCTACTTTCCACTACTGGGAAAACAGGTGGGATTATCAACAGCTGCGATCGGCTGGATATTGGCGCTTCAAGGGTTGGCAACTATGTTTGTGAGATTTGTGTTACCGAAGCTTTTAGAAATATATAAACGTGATACTATTTTGTTTACCTCTATATTAGTTGCGGGGATAGCATTCTTTTTACTGCCATTCAACCAATCTCTTTTGGTTATTGGATTATTAGCTATTCTAATGGGTCTGGGGTTAGGTTGTGGACAACCAATATCCATGACAACAACATATAATGCTAGTCCTCCAGATAGAACAGCGGAGGTGCTAGGGCTTCGGATTGCTACCAATAGATTGTTTCAATTAGTGGCTCCGTCTGTTTTTGGTGTAATTGGGGGGAGCATAGGGATGATGGGGGTATTTATTTTTAGTGGTGCCTTTTTAGTGGGAGGTTCTCTTGTGTTTCGAAAAGAGCAAGGGGAAAAAGAATAAGGTGAATTCATCTTCTCCACTAATTTTTTTCTGAGTAAAGTGGGATAATGTAGTTTTAGCCTCTGATATGGCGAATTTTATGACCGGTGAAACAATAAAGGTAGACGGTGTATGGACCGCCATCTAAGAAAACAAAGGGGGAAATAGGGTGGAAGGAAAAGTTCTTTTTATTACTGGGGCAGCTAGAGGTATCGGCTATGATATCGCAAAAGCATTTTTACAATCTGGTGCGAATGTTGTTCTATCTGACATCTCGCAGGAAGCATTGGAAGAAGCGGTGAAATCGCTTGGTGACAAAGCGAGAGGTATTGTTTGTGATGTGACAAAGGAAGAGGATATTGAGAGAGCCATCCATTATACGGTAGAGACTTTTGGAAGAATTGATTTCTTAGTAAACAATGCAGGAATGCAGCATGTTTCCTTTATAGAGGATTTTCCTACTGAAAAGTTCGAGCTACTAGTAAGGATTATGCTGACAGCTCCATTTATGGCAATGAAATATGCTATTCCATATATGAGGAAACAGGAATTTGGAAGAATTATTAATATGGCTTCCATTAATGGAGTTATCGGATTTGCTGGAAAAGCAGCCTATAACTCTGCAAAACATGGAGTGATCGGACTTACAAAGGTGGCTGCGCTTGAAACAGCAACCCATGGTATTACAGTCAACGCAATTTGTCCAGGTTATGTGGATACTTTGCTAGTTAGAAACCAATTTGAGGACTTAGCTCGAACAAGAAATATTGCAGTCGAGCAAGTGTTAGAAGAGGTACTATACCCACTTGTTCCTCAAAAAAGATTGTTAGACGTAAAGGAAATTACTGATTTGACGTTATACGTTGCTAGCGACTCAGCAAAAGGAATGACTGGTCAGGCAATTATTCTGGATGGTGGATATACAGCTCAATAAGAAACGGTGGAGGAGTTATTATTATACTTCTCCACCATTTTTTATTGTATCCATTCATGCAAATGACACAGCAAGGTGGTCAAGTTGGACCAATTTTTCCCCTCAGGTACCGTTACAGTGCATTTTCATGTTAAAATAAGCACTTAGTAAAAAAGAAGGAAGTGTTAAAATGGTAGGGCGTAATGAACCTTGTCCATGTGGAAGTGGGAAAAAATATAAAAAATGCTGCGAGTCAAAATCGACTGTTACGATAGAAGTTGTCCAAATGGAAGAATTAGAGCGAATTCTTCAAGGCTTTTACGATGAATATCCTAAAAGAAAGGATATGCAGGCTTACGCTGACTTAGCAGTTAAATGGAAGAAACAGTTAAGCTCCTATCTAGAAGAGGAGTTAATCGAGGCGATTACCTTAGATGAATTCTTCTTCCATTATAGAAAAGACATCTGGCAAGAATATTTAGAGAAACAACGTAAAAGGGTAGCAAGACCTTCTACATTAAAGGTGTTAGATGGCTGGAGCGAGCCTAAAGCCTTTATTGGTGAAGTATTAGAAAGCGGAGATAAATATTTAACGGTGCGCAATATATTTTCTGAAGAAGCTATCTACTTAAAAAGAGAAAGTGAGAAGCCTGTTCCGGTTGGCATGTTTGTCTATTGCTTTACCTTACCTGATGGTCAAGAAAACGATCAGCACTATCTAGCGGTATCTAGCCTGATATTTATTCCAACTGATCATAAAGCAATATTTAGTAACCTTTCTCAGCAGTTTAAAGAGAATGAAGCATCGTTGGAGGAATTTCTAAAAGAAAACGAGCTTACTATGTGGAAAACATTATGCGAAAATGGCTATGAGGGTGGAGAGTATACATTCTTTGAAGCAGGTGTTTTGAGAAAAGCGATTAAGTTCTTAGAGAAGCACCAAAGAGATTACATACCTCTAGTGCTTGCGGTTGAGGACTATTTATTTGCGAAACAACCTAATGCTCGTAAGGACGTAGCAATTGCTGCTGGAGCTATTCGTTATGGTCAGGAATTTGGATTATTTGAACCGCTGCAGCTTACGGTTAAAGAAATTGGAGAAGCATTTGAAGTCTCTACTTCCTCGTTAAATAAGTATTATCAAGAGCTAAAGGAATACCACGGGAAAAAATAAAGAAAGAGACTAGGACAGTACTTATTCCTTTCTGGATGGGCTATATGCTACTGGATTTTACTTATAAAAATTCAGATAGTAGGAAACACAATTAACTCGTTTGTAAGGATGGAAAACTAAGAATCTCACGTCGTGTGATAACGTTTTTCTAATCCACTTCCTGTCGGCCCGAGGAAAGCGTCCGACGCAGCGGGGAGCCTAAGAATAAGAATAATAAGGGAGCACTTATGATTCTAAGCGTATTTAGAGTCATAAGTGCTTCCTTTTTATTTGTCCCGGCAGTTTCTTATATAGCTAATTGCCGTAAAGGGTTAATGGAATTATGTTTATTGATTCCAAAAGGGGATAAACAGATAGAAACAAGAGAGAGGTGAAGGAAATGGATAAAAACAAAGACAAGGAAAAACATGACTTTGATAAAAACCCGGGAAAAGACAAAAATCCAGGTGGGTTAATAGATAACCCAGATGATTTAGATACGGAGAAAGAAAGTATATTTGATCAGCATGAAGACATGCAAACAGTCGATCCAATTCCGATGGAGGAACTTAATGAAAAAGTAAGAGACGAAAAGAATCATTCCTCTACCAAAAATACATCTTCAACGGATAAGCGTTACCCGGGATGATGTTTAAATATTCCTCCCCTCGGTCATAATTATTATTGAATAAGATAAGGAGTGAGGAAATGCTTACAGCGAAAAAGTTATTAGTATCTACAGGGTTTCTTTTGACTTTAGGGTTAGCGGGATGTGGAGACAATGAAGAGGTTAGCCAACCGGTTAGCCAAGAAAATGCAGAAAGTGAATTTGGCTTTGTTTCTTTTGATTTAGATATCGATACTGCTGACACAAGGGATGCAGTCGAAGTGTCGTTTGATGTAGAAAACAATCAAACGGAGGCAGAATATATTAATCGACTGGAGTCTAAAGAATTATATGGCGATGAAGCTTATGAATATTTAAAGCAGGTTTTCCAAAACTTGGACATTCAAAAAGGTATGGAGCAGCAAGAGCTAATATCAAGAGTACTGAAAGAATTTAATGTCAGCGACTATACAGAGTTTGAATTAGATATCGAGTTCGATGATAGAACAGAAGTCGAGTATCGGGATAAAAAATAATAGAGCATAAGGCTGTTGAGAAGTTATTTTTCTCAATAGCCTTTTATATTGGGGCGAAGGCGAATCGAACCTAGAAATTATTACATTGCAATGACAGAATCTTCCTGTAGGTTAGTAGACGCTCTAATGTGGGTAAATAGGGAGTAAGTACTTAAACTGAAGCGAGAAGGAGGATATGCAATGGCTATTGAAAATAACAGAAGAATTGAAATTGCACGCTCTCAAGATGAGATGTTTGAAAAGTTAGAGTTACTCCAATCGGAAGGCTACTCGGAAAGTGATATTCACGTTATTTCAAAGGAACGCGGAGACCTTAGCACATTGAACAGACATACAGACGTTTCAACTCATGAGGCTGGCTCGATAATGGACACGTTCAAATCTTGGTTCACAGGAGAAAGTTCTGTTACAGAAGGTTTGAAAAAGCTTGATTTAAGTGATGAAGAGACAGACAGGTACGCAAGAGAGGTAGCGAGTGGAAGTATCGTGTTATATACCGATGTTCTAACACATGCGCATCAAGAAACAGCTGCAACCACCACGGCTACTGCGGCTTCCACGGACCCTTCTTTACTAGGAGGAAGAACTAACTCCATAGGAACAGATATAATGGAGAAGCGTTTTACAGAAACAGAGAAGGAGCCTCTAACGGATATTGCTAAAGAGGAAGGGATGACACCTTCCACAAACGAGTATGTGAATGAAACAGAAGGTCGCTTAGATGAACCTCAAGACCGCTATGTAAGAGGAGAGAGTTTTCAAACAGATCCTATTTTAGCCGATGAAACGAATCATATAGGACATTCCATGGAAGAAGACCGATTATCAAGAAATAGCAGACCTCCACTGGATGAAAGTTTACCTTTAGAAGAAAAGGCTTATGGAGCGCATTCTCCTGGGGCAGATCCTAATTTGGGACCCGCTGCTTTTAGCGACGAAGAGGTTGAAGAGCGGACAAGAGGAGAAAGCGAACAAGATGATGTAAAATATGAAAGAGCAAAAAAATTAGAAGAAACCAATCCTATGAAAAGGATGGATTTGAAATAATTGAAGGGGGTGTCCCGTAAGTAAAACACTTATGGGACACTCCTTCCTGCTTTTAAGGCTGCTTGGTAGCAGTGTTTAGTTAAGTCGTTTTGGGGAGGGCATTGGGTAAATGGATTTTGTGGCAATCGATTTTGAGACAGCAAATAGTACGAGGGCAAGTGTTTGCTCCGTTGGTATTGTGGTAGTGGAAAATGGAAAAATTCAAGAGGAGATTCACTCTTTGATTAATCCATTATCTGATTTTCATTATATGAATACAAGAATTCATGGAATAACAGAGCATATGGTGCAGGATTCACCAACTTTTGATGAATTCTGGCCCAGCTTTAAGAAGTATATGGGAAATCAAAAGCTTATTGCCCATAATGCTAGCTTTGATATGGGGGTTTTAAGGGCATCTATTAACCAAATAGAAGAAGAGCACCCAGAATTCTTATATGCTTGCTCTTATCGGATCTCTAAAAAGATCTGGCCAGATTTATATAATCATAAGCTTTCAACCGTTTCTGATTTTTTAGGGATTCCGCTTAAACACCATGATGCTTTAGAGGATGCTAGAGCGGCTGCAATTATTACAATGGAAGCGTTGAAGCACACACAAACCAAATCTTTAGAAGAGTTATCAAAGCTTTATAAAATTAAGCTTCATCCTTTCGTTTTACCAACAAAGCAAGCAACTCGATAGATAGAGAGTATAATTTTTATTCCGCAGTGAGAACCTAGCTGTTATAACAGGGAAGAGAGGGATCATAAATGGGAAACTTAATGTCTTATGGAGATGATTACAAGTATATTCCTACCACGTCTGTTGCGAGCGGAACTGGGATACAGGTTATGCCGGATGTATATATGCACACTATCCAAATCGTGAATATTTGTTTAGTCGGAGACGAAAATCACTTTGTGTTGGTGGATGCTGGAATGCCGAAATCAGCAGAGAAAATATTTGAGGTCATAGAAGAGCATTTTGGAAAAAATAAAAAGCCTGAAGCAATTATTTTAACGCATGGACATTTTGATCATGTGGGGGCAATTATTGAGCTGATAGAAAAGTGGGATGTCCCAGTATATGCTCATTCCCTAGAGCTGCCTTTTTTGACTGGTAAGCAAAGCTATCCTGAAGCTGACACGTCAGTAGAAGGAGGAATGGTAGCCAAAATGTCTGGTATGTTTCCGATAGAGCCCATTAATTTAGGAGATTATGTGAAAGAGCTACCGGCTGACGGGACGGTTCCTCATATGCCAGGATTTACATGGTATCATACACTTGGACATACTCCAGGACACGTTTCTTTATTTAGAGCTTCCGATGGAGTACTGATTGTTGGAGATGCTTTTGTAACGGTAAAGCAAGAATATTTGTATAAGGTATTAACCCAGGAGCAGGAGATAAGTGGACCACCAAGATATTTAACTACAGATTGGGAAGCTGCAAGGGATTCGGTCACTTTACTAGAAAGCCTTAACCCAAAAGTTGCGGTTACAGGACATGGCCTACCCATGAGTGGCGATTTATTAACCAGCAATCTTCATCTACTTGTTACGGAGTTCGAGCGAATTGCAAAGCCAGCACACGGAAAATATGTAGATGATGCTCAAAAAAGAAGCTGATTAGCTTCTTTTTTTATGGAAAGCAAATATTAATCAATCTGTTCTGCAAGCTTTATTAATTCTTCTTTTATTTGAGCTTCATCTCCATCAAACTCGTTTAATGTAAAGGAATAGCTAACATCATCTACCTGAACATCAAGATTATTTGGAGTGCTAAAATAGGCCGTATGCCCTGTACTTAACTTAATTTCCTCCGGGCTTGAATTTGGATATTCACGTGTCGCTTGGTTAACGGACAAATAAAGAAAGGTGTTACTTGAACTTGAAGCAATGAACGTCGCCTCAACATTTACCCGGTTACTTCCTATGTCGGTGATACCCGCTGATTTAAATCCTGAGCTTTCAAAAGGAAGTTCCGTAGGAAGTGTGATATCAAAAGGCATAGCCTCCGTTGCGTCCTCTAGCGATGGTGCATCATAAAAGGTGATAAACTGATCCTCACTGGCTTGCTGGACAGTTAGTTTGGAAGTATCTAGCTTATCAGCACAGCCAGTAAGCAATAGTAAGATTCCTATAATAAGTAGTTTCTTATTAATAATATACTCCCCCTTTACTTTATTTTAATTAAATACCATATAAATGCAATATTATTAATAGTATCCAGTGTAGAGCGGTAAAAAGCTTACATTGTTATGTAGTTTGCTATTTTTGACTAAATTTAACTCATTTCTAAATTATCGGATTATTTGTTGATTCAAGTAAATTCTTGCACTACAATAATAAGGAAAAGAAAATGGAGGGGGATAACGATGAAAATAAAAAAAACTGGTGCCGTATTTGTAAGCGCTTTACTAACACTAGGAACACTTTCTGCTTGTGGAGATTCAGAAGGAGGATCTTCTTCGGAGAATGGATTGGATACAAATATTGTGACGATTGCTACTGGAGGCTCTTCAGGACCATATAATATCATTGGTACTACACTGGCTAATGAATACTCGAATGCCTTTGATGTTAACTCAAAGCCTCAGGCAACTGGAGCATCTGTGGAGAACTTAAACCTTATTAAAGAAGGAAAGGTAGAGATGGCTTTTGTTATGAGTGATGTGCTAACAGAAGCTGTAGAAGGTACAGGTAATTTTACAGAAAAAGTGGATGTGAAACAGATTGCTACTTTATATCCTAACTATGTCCAAATTGTTACTACTGCTAACTCTGGTATTGAAACAATTGAAGACTTAGTAGGAAAGAGAGTTGCTGTAGGAGATCAAAACTCTGGGGTAGAGGTAAATGCTCGAAACCTATTAAATGGACATGGTATTACGTATGATGATATAGAAGTAGATTATCTTGGCTATGCAGAAGCTGCAGATGGCTTAAAGTCAGGTAGCATTGATGCGGCTTTCTTAACAAGTGGATTACCGAACTCTTCCGTCATGGAATTAGCTTCTAGTTTGGAAATCTCATTAGTCTCAGTAGATCAGAACAAAATTAAAGAAATCGCAAATGATCAGCCATACTTTGTTGCCTTAGACATTCCAGCAGACACCTATGGGAATGCAGAAGCAATACCAACAGCCGCTATTATGAACGCATTAGTCGTTAGTGGAGAGCTTAGTGATGACGATGTATATAAGCTGACAAAAGAATTCTTTGAAAGCTTAGATGCCTTAGCGAATTCACATCAGGCAGCGGCGGAGTTAAGCATTGAATCGGCACAAGAAGGTATGGTTGCACCGGTTCATCCAGGAGCTCAAAAATTCTACGATGAACAATAAAGTACTTTGGGTTTTTGGGAGCATAGCTTTTCTTATGCTCCTTTCTCTTTTATTTATAGAGGATGTAATAGAAGTAACTTATGGTGATGAAAGCTTTTATATAGAAGGAGAAAGCTTCGAGGTTGGATGGATTCATTCTGTAGAGAAAGAAGAATGGATTGAAGTGTATGAATTGATAGATGACGAGCTTTTATTAAAAGAAACTAGATTTAAGACATTTGGTGCAGGTGTACCATCTGAAGGGGAAATCATACCCTCTACTGATGGCTTTGTCCACATGAAGGTAAATCAGAGAATGAAGGAGCTACAGCTAACCGTTTCTGAAAATGTACAAACAACCTTATACGTTTCATCTGAAAAAATCCCTTTGTATGATTTAGCTGATAATTATGAGGCTGTAACCATATAAATAACAAAACGACCAATTTGGTCATCTAAGAGGTGAAAACATGACGAAGAAAGAGCAAGAAAGAAATATAATGGCAGAGACTGAGGTGCTCTCAGAGGAGAAACAGGCAGAGCTTCTTGAAAAGTTCGACACTGAATCCAAGGTTCGTAAATTTTCTGGCAAGCGTATAGCTTATATTGTAGCAGCTATTGCTATTTTTTATTCGCTGTTCCACTTGTACATCACCTTCGAACCGATGGCAGCCCTACAACAAAGAGCAATTCACGTAGCAGTAGGGATGGCTCTAATTTTTTTAATTTACCCTACATATAGTAGCCAAGACAGATCAAAGATTGCGATATATGACTGGCTTTTATTTGTGTTAGCTTTGGCTTCAGCTGGTTATTTGATTGTAGAATATACGGATATTGTCACTACGAGAGGTGGAATTCCTAATACTTTGGATATCATATTTGCCATTATGACGGTTATCCTAGTTTTAGAGGCGGCTCGACGAGTAACCGGATGGATTTTACCAGTTTTAGCATTAATTTTTTTAGTATATCCTTTCATTAGTCACTATAGCTGGATACCTAGAAAGATGATGACTAGGCAATACGATTTAGGGGATATCTTTGGGCAAATGTATTTAAAAACAGAAGGACTCTTCTCTACTGCGATTAGTGCCTCAGTATCTTTTATCTTCTTGTTTATTTTATTTGGAGCCTTTCTTGCAAAGTCTGGAATGGGTCAGCTATTCAATGACTTGGCATTAGCGTTAGCGGGACATAAGCAGGGAGGACCTGCAAAGGTAGCTGTTATCTCCAGTGGGTTTATGGGTAGCATTAATGGTGCTGCAGTTGCAAATGTAGTCGGAACTGGAGCATTTACCATCCCTTTAATGAAGAGAGTGGGATACTCCAAAAACTTTGCTGGTGCAGTAGAGGCTAGTGCTTCGATTGGTGGTCAAATTCTTCCGCCAATCATGGGGGCGAGCGCCTTTATTATGGCAGAGACGACCGGTGTATCCTATGGAACCATTGCATTGGCTGCATTAATCCCGGCTGTTCTTTACTTTTTGGCAGTAATCATGCAGGTGCACTTTAGAGCAGGGAAGGAAAACCTAAAAGGAATTCCAAAGCCAGATCTGCCAAAAGTAAAAGAAGTATTAAAAGAACGTGGACATCTATTGCTTCCTATTGCCTTTTTGATTGTCCTCTTATATTTAGGAACGCCAATCGGCCAATCTGCCTTTTACACGATTATCGCAACAGTGGTAATTGCCGCTCTTAGAAAAAATACAAGAATGTCCTTCAAGGATATATTAGGAGCTTTGGATAGCGGGGCAAGACAGTCTCTATCGGTAATGATTGCTTGTGCGGTAGTAGGTATTATTATCGGAGTAGTAAGTTTAACGAGCTTTGGGAATGTCATGACATCCTCCATCGCCAGTCTAGGAGCAGGATCGTTATTTTTAACTTTGTTCTTTACGATGATTGCCTCTATGATTCTAGGGATGGGACTACCTTCTATTCCAGCCTATATTATTACTGCCACGATGGCGGCACCAGCATTAGCTGCCTTTGACGTGCCTATTCTTGTTGCTCATATGTTTGTTTTCTATTTTGGTATTTTTGCTAATATTACTCCACCAGTAGCCCTAGCAGCCTTTGCAGGAGCAGGAATTGCAGGCGGAGACCCTATGCGAACAGGTTTTACAGCACTTAAGTTATCGGCAGCCGGATTCTTAATTCCATATTTATTTGTATATAATCCAGCAATGCTAATGATTGATACGACAGGAGTAGCGATGAATGCAAAAGAATTCCCGATGGCTTCATTCCTAGACATTGCTATGATTACAGTTACAGCAGTAATTGGGATTATTGCATTAAGCGCAGCCATTGAAGGTTATTTTGCTACCCATTTGAATGTGGTTTCTCGTTTGATAATCGGGGTTGGAGCCCTATTGATGATCATTCCAGAATTCTACACAGATATAATTGGAATTGTAATAGTAGTTATCTTTGGTGGTTTAAACTGGGTAAAGAGTAGAAAAGAAAACTCGGGAACGCTCAATGTTACCTCCTAATAATGTTGGCTAAACTAGAATTCTAACGATATAAAAAGTACTTACGATTTTGTTATTCGTAAGTACTTTTTTGTGTTCTTTAATGGACCGCAGTAATGTATTTGGTAACATGCAAGTGGGCAAATTGCAAAATGAGGGGCAGTCGAGAGATTCCTCTTTGCTAGAGTTTAGTAGCAAACAAATTGTCCTTTATTCCACTCCCTCTCGACAGCAAAAAATATTTACTTATTTAATTTCCACACAGAGTAGTTAAGTCCAAGGGCAAAAGCGACCCATCCGAGGTAGGGAAGCATTAGGGCACCAGCTGTTTTATCCTTCTCCTGGAATTGATAGGCAGTTAGTGCGATAGCTCCAAGCATCACCGTCATTTCTATAAGAGCCGTGCCTCTAAGACCCCAACGGAAAAATAGAAAGGACCATAGAAAATTTAAACCAAGCTGTATTTCATATGCCGGTATCTTCTCTAAAGAAGAGTTTTCTTGTTGTTTTTTATCAAAGCGATATTTAGCAAGTCCCATTGCGGCATAAAGAGCTGTCCATACGATTGGGAAGACCGGTGGAGGTGGAGCGAATGAGGGCTGTTTTAGCCTTTTGTATTTTTCCTGAGCGTTTCGATTGGCTAACCAGCCAGTTATAGATCCTCCTAACACTGGTATGAGAATACTGATGGCTAATTTTTTCTTGTTGAGCTTTCCATCAACCTTTAATATTTCCACGTCGTTCCCTCCTAAAAGTTGTTTCTATTTTTATTCCCTATAATTTTTGGTTTAGCCAGTAAATTTTAAACAAACAGAATTATCTGTAGGTGATATAATGGTATTTATCCCGCATTAAGGGACAGTAAGACTCCCACTTCCAGATGGCAAAAGAAATGAGACAGCTAAGTGGGAGATCAACTGTCCCTAAAAGCCCGATTGGTTCAACTAATGATTGG
>NZ_JBWQPU010000023.1:0-40927 GCF_056620325.1 Psychrobacillus sp. Z3-81 | reverse complement strand
TAAAAGCCCGATTGGTTCAACTAATGATTGGTGGGGGATGAAAGAAAACCCCCACCAATCAAAGTTTCACTTTATCTGTCGAAATGTGACCATAGATGTAGGTCAAGCACAATTTTGTTCCTTTTTTTCTCCACAAATTTATTCACACCCAAAATGCTGTTATATCAATCTATCAACAGCTTTATCCACATTGTCCACAGTTTATAAAGTTGTTTTTCCACATAATTGTGTGAAAAACAGACACAATATATAGATTCATCACAACTTACTAACATCTTATCCACAAATTGTGCATAAGTACGAATGTTCCCTATTGACAACTTTTCATTCTCATGGTAAAAATACCTCTTATTTTGTCGAATTAAATTATTAAAATATTATTATATTTCAATCAAATAACCATATAGATAATGGTAATATATTGGATAAGTACATTTTTTCCAATAAGGGGCTGTTATATGAAAACAAAGACGATGTTCGGTATTACTATGTTTGCTCTCACTATTTTTCTATATGGCTGCAAAGAGGAAGTCGTTGCAGATTCAAACGAGGAGTTAAATTTAGAACCTGTAGATGGAATTGTCATAGCGCCAGGGATTCCTACAGAAGAACAATGGGTGTTAGATAAACTACTAGAAAAATTCCCTGGTGCCACTCTATATGACTACATCATGTTAGATATTGATCATGATCAAACCCTAGAAATAATCCCTTTCTTTAGTACCCCAGAAAATAACGTAAATATTGCATTATTTAAAGAAGGTTCATCGAAAGGTATTGCTATCGGTCAAGGATTGGACTTTGTAGAAGATTCTCTACAATATGAGGAGGACACGAATTTTTTCTTCATCACCTTACGTGATGAGAAAAAAAACCAAACAATTGATTATAAAATTACAATCGAGAACGATGACCAAATTAGTAGTACTAACTTTATCGTCGAAACCATTAACGAACGTGAAGAATAAATATATAATCCTTCTCTAATCATTGTTTGGGTCAAACTACAATAAAAAGGTCTGCACAAGGCAGACCTTCTTTTTATCTCCAGCTATTTAGTTCTAGTCCCGGGCGACCGTTCATAGCAAAGTCACCTATTTTGCCGGCAGCAAATTTGGAGCTTCCAGCCGCTGCTATCATCGCTGCATTGTCTGTGCACAGCTTGATAGGTGGTACGTAAAATGGAATTTGCTCCTTCGCGAATGCTTCCTCTAATGACTTCCGTAATCCGTTATTTGCTGCTACACCACCCGCTGCAATTACTTGTTTTACGTGGAACTCGCGTGCAGCTCTTACGGTTTTAGACGTTAGTACTTCAACTACGCTTTCTTGGAATCCAGCAGCTAGGTGGTTTGGATTAATTTCCTCTCCACGTTGCTCCGCATTGTGCTGATAATTAATGACGGCAGATTTCAAGCCACTAAAGCTAAAATCATAGGAGCCTTCTTCTAGCCAAGCTCTTGGAAATGGGACAGCTCCATCACTTTCATTTGCCAAACGGTCGATATGCGGACCTCCTGGATATGGAAGATTCAATACTCGAGCCACTTTATCATAGGCTTCACCAGCTGCATCATCTCTTGTTTCTCCAATTAATTCAAACTGGCCGTCTTCCTTCATTAACACAAGCTCTGTATGTCCGCCAGACACCACAAGTGCCAATAAAGGGAATTCCATAGGCTGTACGAGTACGTTTGCATATATATGACCAGCAATATGATGGACCCCGACAAGTGGCAGACCATTTGCAAAGGCGAAAGCTTTCGCTGCATTAATTCCTATTAAAAGTGCCCCTACTAGTCCCGGTCCCTCTGTTACTGCTACGGCATCCAAATCCTCTGGTGTCATATTTGCTTGCTTTAGCGCTTCCTCAATAACTAGTGTAATTTGCTCTACGTGGTGACGTGAAGCAATCTCAGGTACAACTCCGCCAAAGCGTTTATGACTCTCGATTTGTGAAGCCACAACGTTTGATAATATTTCGGAGCCATTTTTCACAATAGAAGCTGCTGTTTCATCACAGCTTGTTTCAATTCCTAGTATGATTTGATCTTTTTTCATGTAAATTCCACCCACATCACAAGAGCATCCTCCTGCGTATCTGTATAATAGTTTTTGCGTATTCCGCCGTCTTGAAAGCCAAGCTTGTAGTACAAATTTTTGGCAATATCATTGGACACTCTTACCTCTAGGGTCATTAATACAACCTCCTGCTCCTGTACAATTCGGAATGCCTCCCGCATGAGCCCTTCCCCAATCTTGTGCCCGCGCATTCGTTCAGAAACCGCTACATTCGTAATGTGGCTTTCATCTAACACAATCCACATACCGCAATAGCCTACAATTTCTTTTTCATCTGTCTCGGCAACAATATAATAGGAATAGAGATTCGTCGTCATTTCATGCTCAAAGGCCTCTCTTGTCCATGGGACAGTAAACGCTTCTTCCTCAATCTTCAGGACTTGATCAATATCCTCTAATGTCATTTTTCGATAAGTAATATTAGTTTCCATTGTTCTTCTGCTCTTTCATCCAATTGGCTTCTGCTTCCGTCACGCGGAGGTATTCTGGAACTATGGTATGTGTTTCTACTGGTTCACGCTTTTTAGCTAACTCTATTAATACTGCAGCACTAGGCAATGAAAATGCAGGATTTGCCTTCTGTACTCTTTCGCCTAGCTCCGTTTTTATTTGCTCCCAATGTAACTCTACGTCCATCCCTACGAATAAAACCTGTTCATCCATTTCCTTTAGCAATGAAAGTAAATCAGTCATCGCCATATGGGATTCCTTCACCTGTTCCCCATTCCTATATACTCCCGCAAACACATTGCCTCGACGAGCATCCATGATTGCACATACTACTCCTGGAAAATAAGGTGCGTTTCCAGCAAGCACCTCTAAGCTGGATACTTGCACAATCGGCTTATTTAATGTCCATGCAAGCGTTTTTCCAATCGTGACACCAATGCGCACACCTGTATAAGAGCCAGGTCCATGTGAGACAGCGATTGCATCTAGCTCCTTCGGCTGAATTCCTGCCTTTGCCATCAGCTCCTCTATTGCCGGCATTGTTCCAATCGAATGTGTTACCTTCATAGAGGATTTATATTCTGCAAGCACTTGTTCATCCTTCACGATAGCAACCGCTAATGGTGTATTAGATGTATCAATTCCTAACCATATCATTCAAAAAGCCCCTTACATAATTGTTCGTATCGTTTTCCGATTGGTTCAAATATAAAATGACGCTTGTCGCCCTCCAGACGAAGAATCTGAATAGCCAATCTTTCCGGTGGTAGATCCTCTTGGATTAAATGCGCCCATTCCACAATACTTACCGCATCTCCGTAAAATAGCTCGTCCCATCCTAAATCCTCGTCACTATCAGCCAAGCGATACACATCCAAGTGATTCAAGGGATATTTTCCCTCATATTGCTTTAATATTGTAAACGTAGGACTATTTACAGTTCGAGTAATGCCTAGTCCCTTTGCAATACTTTTCGTAAATGTCGTCTTTCCTGCTCCAAGATCCCCTTCAAGCGTCAGCACATCAGCTGGCTGAAGGAAATCTGCAAGCTTTTGCCCTAGCTCGATTGTTTCCTGTTCTGACTCCACTATTCGTTCATACATATCAACCGTTAACCTTCCAATCCAAACGCTATTTTCTTCTATTATAATGAAAACAAGCTGGGAATGTAACTTTTGTGGTTTAATTTCACTAATACTAGTTGATATTAATTGAAATTCCTCGTAATTATGTCTGATAGCTAATTGAAAAACCATGCTGTTTAGTATGTATGGATACAAGATTGTATTGCAAAACCAAGCACACATGTTAGTAGTATATCTTTAAGTAAGTACTTCTACCCACTTCACCCAACATAAAAAGCCACTTCCCTGGAAGCAGCTTTCCTATTTACATGCAATATAAGGTCTATTGAACAAGCCGAACAACCTTTGCGACCGCTTCCTCGCCAGCATGCTCCCAACGATTCTTGTTTAAGATGTTTCCGTCTTTGTCAAGCGGATGTTGAAATTGATCAAACTCAGAAGTAGTTAGTAGCGAGTTTTCATCCTTGTCTAGTCCAAAGTTTACTACATGCTTAATCACATAAGGAGCTTGAAACTGTATACGTGCCTCATATTCATCTAGCATTCCTTCAGTAATGCTAAATGGGATACGTAGGTAAATAGTTTCTCCTTCTTCCCTTGAAAGAATATGATCAAAGCTCCCTTTATCGTAGTCCCAATTACTGCCAATCGTATAACCTAAGCTTGCAATGCGGTACTTTAAATCACCAAAGTAAGCGGTCATTCCCTCTAATTCAGTTTGTAGTTGAATCATACCTCTTCCTCCTGTTCCCATATTCTCACCTATTCTGTCCCATTCGAATAGAGAGTATACGAGAAGGAGATGGCACTTCCTTCATCGCAACCATAACAGAGCATTGCACAATTAAAACCGCTTAAAAATTCGCTTAAAAAAGGACGGTTTTATTTCTTTTAGTTCCAATAGTTTTTGGGCAATTAACCCTGATAATAGGTTATAGCCAGCTTCCCCAAAGTGTAATCCATCATTATCCTTCCCTTTTAGCAACGCCTTGTAATTTTCTTTTGAGTAAAATTCAGTAAAGAAGTCTATATATTGGCTTCCTGTTTCTCTTGATATAACCTCGACGGCTCTTGCATAATCTTGTATTCTTTCATTGGAACGGTTTGGCTGCAAGGATTCATCCACTGGCGCTGGAGAGATGAATATCGTCTTACTCGGACCGATTTGCTCTGCAAAGCTTCTAAGATTCTCCTTGAACTCGTTGATATCAACCAACCGATGAGCAGCAGAGTCATTGGCACCAAATAAGACTGTAACAATATCAGGTTTCTTTTTTAATACATCCTGTTCTAGTCTCTCCTTTGCCTCGACTGTTGTGTTGCCAGATACCCCTGCATTTATAAACTGATAGCCCGGTAATTTTGCTGATAGCTTATAAGTAAGGATAGGAGCTGGGTAACCTTCCTTTCGTGCTGTAATGCTATCTCCGAAGCAAACCACCTTGATCATAGAAAAACATCTCCGTTTCATTATTAGTTTCCTTATAAGTTTATATTTACATTTTTGAGGCTATACAAACGTATAGCAAACACCTTGGAGGAACAGTTATGGAAAACAAGCGATTAATATGGGTTGATGTCACAAAGGGATTCCTGATGGTACTTGTAGTTTTAGGTCATTTCCCTGGTGACTTTTGGCTCTCTAAATATATTTACTGGTTTCATATGCCAGCTTTCTTTTTACTTAGTGGTATATTCTTTAAAGAAGTAAAGGAAAATGAGGATCCACAAAAGCCTGTCAAAAAACGTTTCTTACAGCTAATGGTACCTTATTTATTCTTTCTCATAACCATTACAACTATTCGTTATGGTATGCAAATCATTCAAGGTAACCATGATTTATCTTGGTACATACAAGATGTTTGGACACTAATCGTTGCAGGGCGTTTTGTTCGTGGTGCATACGGCGTCTTCTGGTTTGTGACTACTTTATTTTTTACTTACTTACTATTCATTTGGATGACAAAGTATCTAAATAGGACGAAGCAGATTATTTTATTGGTAGCTTTTTATCTTATTGCACATTTAGAAAGCTTCTTTGCTCAAAGAGTAATAGATGGTTCTACTGTTGAAGCTGCACAATCTATCCCAATACTATGGAATCTAGATGTCACACTAATGGCTATCGTCTATTTTTCCTTAGGCTATTATGGTAAGTCCTTATGGATGAACGTTACAAAACCATGGCTATTTGGAGCATTGGCACTCATGGTTGGCGCTTTTTTCGCAGACCAAGCAGGTATGATTAACTATCAGCTTAGTATGAAGTTTTTACGATACGACCATCTTGTACTGGATTTTATTATCCCAATAGCGTCGATTATTGTACTTGTGGGTTTATTCCAACGAATAACAAAGGTTGTATCTCTTAACTGGCTTGTCACAGTTGAAAAGCATTCTATTGCGATTATGTATCTTCATATCTTTACAGACATGATTTTTAATGACTTCTTTGAATATGGAGTAGTTGGATATACTTTATTAGGAATTTTTATCCCGATGATGATTTCTGTAGCACTTCAACGTGCCGTCCCTTACGGGAAATTCCTATTAGGCGATATACGTGCTAAAAAACCAAAGAAACTCATTACAAGGATGAATTAGTTTGTTTTTTGATATCATTTATCTTGGAAAAGAAGGAACAAAAGCCAGTTTTCCTTTTAAAAAGAATTGATGTCAATAAGCAAAAGGCATCTTATTAACTAATTCCCTTCAAATTGGCAATGATTATTTTCGTTATAAAATTAAAAACCCGTCACTGAGTTATAGTGTTGACGGGTTTTTCTAACATCTTCTTGCGTATTGCGTTTGAGAGGTATTAAAGAATCTAGATTCTTCATGTCTTCTTACTACAAAATAAATACTTTAAGAAGACGTACTTACTGTTGCTTCGTAACAACAGTAAGTATTATGCAGAAATAAAAGCAAGAATTATATAATAAACAACATTTAAAATAGCACTCTCCTTTTATAAGACTCTCAACAATCTACTAGACATTACTTACTCTTTAAAACTACTATTTAGAGTTAAAGATTGCTTCAAGACTGGCTTAGAAGCTTCTGGCTCTTCCTCTTCAATCTCCTCATACTGTGTAATCTTTCTCGTATCAGAAGATATAAGAGCTATAATTAGAGATATAATTAAGCCTCCTATCATAAACCCTCCAAATAGAAGCGAGGATGGTCCATATGTTCCGGCCATGTATGTCCATATCATTGGACCAAATCCTACAATCGCAGCTGCAACCTGGTAACCAAAAGATAAGCCTGTATAACGAATATTAGCTGGGAAGAGTTCTGAAAAAAACGTACCTTGCACTGCAAATATTGCTGCCCAAATCACACCTAAAAGTGCAATCTGCATGATAAAGAAAAATGTTGCACTTTGAGCTGATAATGCAAAATAGGGAATAGATAAAACCATCATTGCTATTAGGCCACCAATATATATAGTCTTTCTTCCAATATAGTCCGATATATATCCCATTAATGGAATTGTAATTAGCATCGTTGCACAGCTAATCGTTAGTGCTAACAATGCAGTATTTCGTGAATATCCTAAATAGGTTGTCGCAAAAACTAATACATAAGACATCAGAAAAACATTAAAGAAACCATCACCCAGCTTTAAACAAATAACTTGAAGCACACTTCTCCAATTGTTTTTAAGTGTATGCACGATGGGCACCTTTACAATCTCTCCATTATTCTTTTTGTGCTGGAAAGCGGGAGTTTCATCAATCCCATTTCGAATCCATAAGGCTAAAACTATTAAAACTGCACTAAGTAGAAAAGGTATTCTCCATCCCCATGCCATAAATTGAGCATTAGTAGTAAATGCACTAATAATGGTGAAGCTAAATGTACCAGCTACCAAGCCTAGCGGCACTCCTAACTGTGGGATCGAACCATAAAGGCCCCTCACACCTTTAGTAGCATTTTCGGTCGCAAGTAATACTGCTCCTCCCCACTCACCACCAAGGGCAATCCCTTGGAACAATCGAAGTACCACTAAAATAATAGGTGCCCAAATCCCTATCTGTGCATAAGTAGGTAGTAAACCTATTAAAAAAGAGCTTCCTCCCATTCCAATAAGAGTAAGCATAAGTGCTGCCTTTCTTCCAATTTTATCACCCATATGCCCAAATATAATACTACCAATTGGTCTAGCGGCGTATCCCGCACCAAAAGTTGCGAAAGCGATTAAAATAGAAACTGTTGGGTCATGCGACGGAAAAAAGAGAGTTGAAAAAACTAGTGCCGTAGCAGTACCATATAGATAAAAGTCATACCACTCAATAACTGACCCAGCAACACTTGCAAATAATACCCTATTTTTTTTCTTCATTTACTTCACTCCTTTATATAATATTTAGTAATATCTTTTCTTAATAAATGTTTTTGTATTTTTCCTACCGAGGTCCTCGGAAACTCTTCAACAAATTCTATAAAATCTGGAACCTTAAACTTAGCAAGCCTACTTTTGCAATAAGTAATAAGTTCTTCTTCTGTTGCGTCTAAACCTTTGCCCAGGATCACATATGCCTTAATTGCTTCATCTCGTATATCATCGGGAATTCCAATGACTGCAGCCTCGTAGACACTTGGGTGATCCAATAAAACACTTTCAACCTCACTGGCTGACACGTTCTCACCAGAACGCTTTATCATATCTTTGATTCTATCAACAAAATAAAAGTAACCATCCTCCTCTAGTTTTGCTTTATCTCCTGTATATAGCCATCCATTGCGAATAGCTTCAAAAGTAGCTTCTGGGTTTTTATAATATTCTTTCATAATTGTGCGACCAGGTACGCCCTTTACAATTATTTGACCCGACTGTCCAATTGGTACTTCCATTCCTACTTGGTCAATCAACCTCACCTCATATCCGATAGTTGGTCTCCCAATGCTTCGATTTTTCCGAAACCCATCCAGTGGATTCATAAGTGGTACACCTACAGTTTCAGTCATCCCATACATTTGAAGTAGAGGCACATTATATTTTCCCTCAAATTGTTCCAACTGATAATCTACCACTTGCTGCGCAAACCAGATAACTCTCATGGAATTTTCTCTATCTCTTTGATCATATTCCTGAGCAAGTATCATTCGAATCGGCGCAGCAAACAGGGATCCTACTGTTGCTCCAAGTCTTTTTGCTTGCTTAAAGTATCGTGAAGCGCTAAATCTTTCTGTAATCGCTATACTTGCGCCAGCTATTAAAGCCGACATGGTAGAATAATATTGGGCATTCCCGTGGAATAAAGGCAAAACAATTAGCTGACGGTCCTCTGGACTCAAACGAATAGATTTTGCCATTATTTCTCCAGTAAAGATATAATTCGCATGAGTTACTAGAACACCTTTCGGCTTCGATGTTGTGCCCGAAGTGTAAAGCATTGCTGCTACATCTTCGGAATAGATTTCAACAGTTGGAGATTCCTCTGTAACATGCTCCATTAAGAAAGAAAGACTTCGATCTTCTGCTTTATCATATCTAGCCAATAATATCTCTTTTAAAAACGGTAGTTTATCTTTTATACTTTCAAATTTACTTAAATATTCTTCCTCCGTAATCATTATTACTGACTCAGAATGATTAAGCACATATTCCATTTCTTCTGCTGTAGAAAGAATGTTTGTTGGAACCATAACCGCTCCTATATTTACTAAGGCAAACCAAGCAATAATAAATTCCAAATTGTTTGGAAGATGTAACGTAACATGCATTCCTTTTTGGACCCCTTTTAAAAGAAAAACCTGACTCAGTCTGTTTGTTTGCATAGCAAATTCTTCGTAGGTTAACTGAAATATTTGTTCATTTCTATCCTCAAATATTAGAAAGACTTTCTTCTTATGCAAAGCTAATTTTTCATCAAGTATATCTTTTAGAGTTCTTTCACCTATGATATCCACTAATACCTTATCCTCCCCTGTAAAATAAAGCGCTTCCATTTTAATTAGTTGACTACAGTCACCGACTATAGTCAATATAATAAATAAGCACAATTTGTATGTCAATAATATTTTTAGTTTTTTCCGAATATTTATTAAATTGATATTATTAACATATAGAATTTATACTTTAAAGGATAGAATGGAAGGAGAAATAGGTGAATATGCTAACTTCTCGACAAAAAAAATCTCTCCAGACTAAAAATAAAATTTTAGAAACAGCATTGGATTTATTTAGTAAAAAAGGATTTAATCAAGTAACAGTAGATGAGATAGTAACAAAGTCCGGGGTTTCTAAAGGGGCATTTTATATCCACTTCTCTTCAAAATATGATGTTTTTCTAGAAAAATTCAAAGAAATCGATTGTTTTTATGAAGAATTTTTTTCAACATTACCAGTAACGCTATCATTCCAAGATAAAATCCTTCGTTTAATTGAATCACAAATGATTTTTCTAAGGGACAGTCTTGGAAAAGACTTGATGAAAACCGTATATATAAGCGGTCTTCTTCAAACAGAAAATAATTTTTTCACGAACACCGAAAGAACATTATACAGAGTAATTGAATCACTTGTTCAAGAGGCACAAAAACGTGGGGAAATAACAAATGAACTATCAACCAAAGAAATAACTATGCTAATTACTCGGTGTATGAGGGGCACTCTTTATGATTGGCAGCTATATGAGGATTACAATCTTTTAGAAGAAAGTTATAGGTTTACCAAGGTCGTGTTATTAGGACTAAAAAAATAAATTATTTTTTCAAAACTAATTTGTTAATTCCTTTTAGATTTATAAATAAAAATTTTTTATACTTTTTATATTAGGTTTAAATAAGTACCTTAAGTGGAATTAAAAATAAAAAGCCAAGTCTCTAAAAACGACCTAGCTTTTTATTCATTAATCTAAGATAATTAACTTAACTTCTTTTCTTCCCCATTGTATCGCATTATCATACGAGGGAATAAATACATCAATCTTGTTACCTTTGATAGCACCGCCGGTATCACCAGCGATTGCTTCGCCATAGCCTTCTACCCATACTCTTGTTCCAAGAGGGATTACTCTAGGATCTACAGCAATCACCTTTTCTTCAGGGTTTGCTCGAAGATCGATTCCATATGCAGTGGTACCCGAGCATCCCTCACAATAAGCGGTGTAGGCTGTGGCTATCATGGTCATCTCTTTCCCCTGCCCCCCAGCTGGTGGTGAAGAGGTGCCCATGACTTTTACTTCTTCCTTCTCTTCAGGTTCTTCCATTACTACCATATCGGAATTTCCATCTGATAGTCCTTCATCACTGACGAGCAGTTCGTCTCCCGGATGTATTAAGTAACCATTCAAGTCATTGAGACTCATTAGGGAGTCTAGTGACATATCATGTTGTAACGCAATTCGATAAAGATTATCTCCCGACTCTACTACGTAAACTGTCGGTTCTGGTTCTTCTAAAAATACAGGACTAAATGGGTCTTCATATAAAATCTCATAGGCATCGTTGGCAATTGGTAGATTCTCAAAAGCTACATAAAGTTCGGCGATATTTTCTATCTGTGACCTTTCTTCTTCATAGCTTATTGAGGGTAACGAGTTAGCAGCTACGGTTAAGCCATTCATCGTAAATGCTAAGAGCATTACGAACAAGAATGTATTAATTTTTCGCATAGATATCCTCCTTTAGTACCTTAACTTAAACTCTCTAGAGTATTGCCCCAAAACTTCAAAAAACAAACCTTCTGTTTTAAAAAATAGAAGTTTTCGTTCAAAACAACTAGAAAAAAGCTATTATAGGAGGACATAACTTCTCACTAGACTGGAAACTTTTACATTTTTGCTTTTATTTATAAAAAAATGCTTTATGTATAAATAACTTCCTGATAGTTTGTTCGTTTGAATCAATTCTATATTGGGAATTTGTAAGTAAAAGTAATTATAATAAAAGTAAACGGAGGGGAATTTATGAAGAAAAGCGCACTGGTGATTATAGACGTTCAAAATGGGATGTTTTTAGAACCTGGTCCTGTATACCAAGCAGAAGCTTTACTCGAAAACCTACAAAATCTGATAGAGAATGCAAGACGCAATCATGTACCAATTTTTTATATCCAGCACAATGAAGAGAAAGGTACTTTGGTCAATGGTTCTTCTCATTGGGAGATACATCCATCGATCAAGCCAACTGAAGAGGATTTTACTTTACAAAAAAATACCCCTGATTCTTTCTATCAGACAGAATTACATACTCTTCTACAAGAAGAAGAGATTACTCATCTAGTTTTAGCAGGGATTCAAACCGAAATCTGCGTAGACACTACCTGTAGAGCTGCCTATAGCTTGGGATACGAGCTCACATTGGCAGAGGATGCCCATAGTACATGGGATAGTAAGGAATTAAGTGCTAGGCAAATTATTAACCACCATAATCAGGTGCTTCGCTGGTTTGCAGATGTAAAGGAAACAAGGAAGATTATTTTTGTATAGTTACTGTCACCATCGGCATATAGATGACGTCCAACAATAAAAACGATGATCTCTATAAAGGGATCATCGTTTTAATTATGGGAGACCTAAGTTTTTTATTTGATGATACTTATAAAATGCTTTAAAATGCGTGCTGTCAGTCCCCATATCGTGTAGTTGTCATAATCATAAAACCACTCTTCCATCGGGCGCGGTCTCCACTGATACTTTTCCCCATTAACAATTTTATCAAATGGAAAATCATCCAGCGGTCTTGCCTGAACAGTTACTGTATGCATGTAAGGTTCGTGCTCTAAGAGCCAAGAAACAGGAATTGTGAAGATTTCTTCTACTTCCTCTTTATTAAACGAATGAACCTCGTCATAGGGAAGAACTCCGATAAACGGATAGACCACAAAGGAAGGCGACGCAATATAGGGACTCATCTGACCCAAAATGTTGATGCTAGAAGGGTCTACTCCTAACTCCTCATGTGTTTCACGAATGGCAGCAGCATGCGGCGATGCATCAGTGGAATCAATTCTCCCTCCCGGAAAGCTTATGTCTCCTGGCTGTGTTCTTAGCTTATGAGAACGTACCTCAAACAATACGTGCCACTCGTTTGCAATCTGCACTAGAGGTATCAGAATAGCTGAACGATAAGCTGTTTCCTCCCCTATAAATAATGGCTGTCCATCCTCTAGAACATTTTTCACTTTCTCTAGAAACATCAAACCACTCCCTCTATTTCTATTTTCATCGTACCATAAAAAGGGAGAAAAGTTGGAGCTGCATGTCTTCCATAAAAAAACCGAAGATTTCTCTCCGGTTCAAGGTTTGCTCTTTACTATACCAATAACTTTTCCGTTTATTAAAACGTCCTCTTTTTTCATTTGGATAGGCTCATATTTTTCGTTCTCTGAAATTAATAATATGGAGTCTCCCATCGGCATAAACTTTTTCATGGTGGCCTCGTCCTCTATAATAGCAATGACAATGTCACCATTCGAAGCAGCTTGCTGGCGATTAACAATTACAATGTCTCCTTTATCAATTTCAGCCCTGTTCTAATAGCCTAACTTTCCTTATAATGAATAAAAAAGGAAGAAAATAGTATGACGATTTATAACAAGTTAGTTCGAGATCTTATCCCAGAAATAATAGATAAACAGAGTTCTGTTTCCATGCGGATTCTAAATCATTCTGAGCACCTAAAAGAAATGAAGAGAAAGTTATATGAAGAGGTCAGAGAATTTGATGAGTCTACTAGTAGAAGTGAGGCATTAGAAGAACTGGCAGATGTTTTGGAATTAATTCATGCAACGTTACCTTTCTATGAAGCAACTTATGAGCAATTAGAAGAAATACGCCTACGCAAGAAGGAAAAACGAGGCGGATTTGAAAAAGGAGTCTATTTAATAGAAGTTAAGGAATAATAACCTGAGCACAACAAATAATGCTCTGCTTAGGGAGATTAAATTTTAAAGGAGTGAACAGTGATGAAATTATTCATCCCTTTTGTTGTGACGATAGCCATTTACTTTATTTCTGCCATAATTTTGTCTCCCCTCCTCTCTTGGGTGGGGTACTCATCAGCAGAAGGATCTTATCATGCACTAACCCATGCGCTCATTCTTTCTTTAATCTTCACTGTAATTGTATGTACATTTGTTATTGTAGAAAATATCAAAGAGCAGAAAGAGGATTAATGATAACTAGTGACAATCGTTAAGAACGTGTCAATAGCGGTACCCAGCTCTTCCTCATCTATATCAAATTTAGGATGATGGTGAGGATACTGACTCTTTTCACCTTTCATTCCAATATGATAATAGCTGCCTGGGATTTTTTCTAAATAATACGCAAAATCCTCAGCAACCATGATGGGCTTATCCTTTTCTATTACACGATTCGGATAAGTCTCTTTAAATAGTCGGCTTAACTTTTTGGTCACATCTACATCATTCACGACAGGAGGTGTCCCGATAATAAACTCTACGGTCCCTACTGCTCCAAACGTCAAGCTCATTTGCTCGACTAAACGCTTCATTTCGTTCATCAATCTTTCTCTCACCTCATGAGAGAATGTTCGAAAGGTCCCTGTAATAGTTGCTTTGTTAGGGATAATATTTGTGCTGGTCCCTGCAATCACCTGTCCGACTGAAATAACGGATGATTCGACTGGATTCATCCTTCTCCCTACAATAGCCTGGAGAGCAATGATAATATGAGCAGCAACATAAGTTGGATCTACTGTATCCTGCGGAAAAGCTGCATGCCCTCCTTTTCCTTGAACGGTAATGACAAAATCATCTGAGGAACCCATAAACTCTCCAGTTTTCATGATGATTTTTCCTTTCGGCTCATCGGACATCAGATGCAATCCAAATATCTCGTCTACCTGCTCCAAGACTCCTTCTTTTACAAGCTTCTCTGCTCCACTAGGAGAAATTTCTTCACAGGATTGAAAAATGAAGACGATATTATGCTTCACCTTCTCTCTATTTTCCATTACCCATTTCGCTACGGAGAGAAGGATTGCGGTGTGGCCATCATGACCACAAGTATGTGAGATGCCAGGAACTTTCGAAAGACATTGCTTCTGCCCCTCCTCTTGGATAGGTAAAGCATCTATATCCGCACGTAACGCAATCGTTTTATCTCCTTTTGTCCCTTTTACATAACCAACCGTACTCGGTTCTGTGCAAGGAAGTAACTCAAGTCCAAGCTCCTTTAATACACCTTTAATATAAGCACACGTATTATATTCCCTTCCAGATAACTCGGGGTTCTCATGTAAGTATCTTCTATGATAAATCGCCCATTCTAATAGGACATTCATTAAGTTAGTCATATTTCACCTCAGTTAACAGTATATATGTTTTATCTGAATAAAAATAAGGTGCTTGCTAATTTGGCTTTACTCCCCAGTCAAGCTTTAAAATGGTCTCTAAAGCTTTTACCTTTTCATCCCCAATGGTGTTAGCTATTTGACGTACTAACTCTGTTCTAATTGTTTCATTTTCCTCATGGTATCTTTCTCCTAATTCGGTTAGACGGAGACACTTTTCTTTTTTGTTATTTTCCACTGGACCAACCTCTACAAGCCCCTTTTGTTCAAGACTTTTTACAAATTTATGAGTCGCCTGTCTGGTTATATTCACGTTTTTGGAGATGGAAGCAATGGTTGGCTGTTTTTTGTAAGTTTTCGCCATGATAAACCATTCTGAATTAGAAATATATATATCATGATTACTGTTCCATGTATCTTCTATTATTTTTCTTAACAATATATGTCTTTCACTTAATAGATCTACTAAATCTAAACCCTGTAATCGTTCCTCCATGGATTTCACTCCATTCTTTTTATTTGCCATACTAATATATAAAAAAGGTCATATTTTGTCAACAAAGTTGACATTTAAACCAATTAAGTATATACTTATTTTAGTTAACAAAGTTGACAAAATTTATCTAGAGGAGAGATGATATGCATAAAGTCGGAGAACTAATAACGTATTCTACTCATGGAATTTGTCATATAGATAATATCACTAGTAAAACCTTTAACGGAGTGACGAAAGATTATTATGAGCTTCATCCACTTGATAACGAAAAACTTGCAATTAGCATTCCCATAAATAGTGATTTAGCAAGAAATATGGATATAATGAAGGAAAAAGAAGCCAGAAAAGTTCTTCATTCATTTCAAGAGGAAGGGATGGAGTGGATTGAAAACCACAGGCTTCGTCAGCAAACATATGCGGAAATCACTAAAAAAGGGAATCGGCTAGAGATTGCCAAGATTCTTTGTACATTGATGAGTAAACAGCTAGAAGCTGAGGTTAATCATAAAAAACTTTTAGCCCAAGACTTGAAAATCCTACTAAGCCTCCAAAATATTTTGTACAGGGAGCTTTCTCATTCACTCAAGATCCCTAAACAATCTATTATAGAGATGATTACGGGAAATATAGAAGCAAATTTAAAGCCAGTTTAATCTAACTGGCTTTTTATATACCCTTTATTATTTCCAGCGTTTCTATCACACTCTCTAGAAAATCTGGAATTTCATTCATGTTATCTTCATTTATTTTTGGCTGAAATATTATTTCTATCGTATTTATATAGAGGCTTTCCTCTCCATAAAGGAAGCTAAGCGTTTGGGTAATATGGACATCGTTTTCCCATATTCCGTTTAAGGCTTGCTCTACCTTGCTACATTGCTCTGGAATATCTTGAACTTTCATATATATACGTAAAATTAACGTACAACCTATATCTTTTCCGACGAGTTCTAATATTTCACCCGCTAAGTCTTCTAACCCTGAACGTAATACCACCTGAGCAAATATCTCTGACTGTTTGACCAAAGCAAACTGAAGCGTTAACTCTCTACTGATGCTTGCAAAATCCATTGTATCTGTACGATTTAAGATAGTTATTCTTCCCTCTATATTATCTAAATCGTATATTTGATTCTCTAGTGCTACCTTTAAGTTTTCAAAGATGGTTGGATCATACATAAGAAGCACCCTTTCTTAAGACGGTAGTAGTGTCAGTACGGCAAAAAAGTGAAGAATGGATCCGGCCAATACAAAAACATGCCAAACCGCATGATGATAAGTAAACCCTCTCCATACATAAAAGATTGCCCCAAAAGTATAAAGTAATCCGCCGATTGCCAGGAAAACTAAACCATTCGTGGTCATGTTGGTAAGCAGCGGCTTCCATGCAAATATCAATAGCCACCCCATCGCTACATACAGGATAGTAGAAGTATGTAAGAATCTCTTCACGAAGTAAGCCTTAAATACGGTACCTGCTATTGCTAAACCCCATACTATTCCAAAAAGTGTCCAGCCTAGAGGACCCTTTACAACTAGAAACAAAATCGGTGTATAGCTTCCTGCTATAAAGAAATAAATGGAGGAATGGTCGAGGATTTCAAAAATATCCTTTGCCTTTCCAGCAGGAAAAGCATGGACTAAGGTCGAGGAAGTATATAAAATGACCATGGTAGCTCCAAATAAAGTAAAACTCACTACATGCCATGCGGTTCCCTTAGAAACCGCTGAAACTACCAGTATCACCAGTGCTGCTATGCTTAGCATAGCCCCAATGCCGTGGATAATGGCATTTGCTATTTCTTCACGCTTTGAAAATATATGTGTATTACTCATTTCACTCAGCTCCAATATTTTTACTATCTCTATCCTATCACTATAAAGAAATAAATTCAGAAAACAGATGCTATAATATATTTAATCAGCTTCATAGAGGAGTTTTCAAATCATGTGCTTAGTTAATTTTCATTATAAACAACATCTCATATATTCTTTGATTGTGGCAGCAAACAGAGATGAATTTTATGAGAGACCAACTGCTCCTTCTCATTTTTGGGAGGATCACCCGACTGTATTAGCTGGTAGGGACTTATTACAATTGGGCACTTGGCTAGGCATATCTAAAAATGGCCGTTTTGCCGCTTTGACCAATTTTCGCGATCCTTCTCTGCAAGATGGCACTCAGTCACGTGGCACTATCGTAAAGGATTTTTTGATTTCTCATGAAAGCCCATGTGAATTTATAGACAAGCTTTCAAAGGAGCGCGACAGCTATGGAGGCTTTAATATTATACTAGCCGATGATATGCAATTTCTTCATTATAATAATGTGCTAGACGAAAGAAATGAGATAATACCAGGAACGCATAGCTTAAGCAACCATACACTCAATACTTCATGGCCTAAAGTAGAGTATGGCAAACGAGTATTATCTCAATATGTAGAAGAACATCCTGACCGAGTCGATCCAGATGCCCTCTTCAGCCTGTTAGCTAATGAAGAAGTTGCACCTGACCATACTCTCCCCATCACTGGTATTGGGATAGAAATGGAACGTTCTCTTTCTCCTTTGTTTATAAAGTTACCCCATTATGGTACACGTTCTTCCACAGTATTGCTGATAGATCAGGAGAAAAACGTAGATTTTATCGAGAGAACCTTCCATAATGGAGCATTTTATTCAGAAAGAAAATATCAATTTAAAATTAAATAAGTGTATTTGGTGGACATAGCCAAGTTAATAGTCTATACTTACGTTAATAGTTAAATGCTTCACTAGAAACATGAACTCACGTATTCGAAAAGGTGATCGTGCGTCTTATCGGTACTTTTTCTAATACGTGAATTTTTTTATCTTTTAGAACGTTTCTATTATTAAAATTTTTGGAGGTTTTTTATATGACACAAGGTACAGTAAAATGGTTTAACGCAGAAAAAGGATTTGGATTTATCGAGGTTGAAGGCGGAAGCGACGTATTCGCTCACTTCTCAGCTATTCAAGGAGAAGGCTTCAAATCTTTAGAAGAAGGTCAAAAAGTTGAATTCGATATCGAAGAAGGCAACCGTGGACCACAAGCAGTTAATATCGTAAAACTATAATTGACTGATAGCGGAACATAAGGATATTCCTTATGTTCCGTTTTTTATTACCACATATTTCTCCGATCAAGTCATCCCTCTAGTACGGAGGTAACCATATGAATTGAATCCCATTCTCCCAAAGAAAATCGAGATATGGGATATTTCTTCGGATTTAACATTCGATTAATTTCTGTGGAGCTTTTCCCTTCTGCATGCAGCTTCCTCACCTGCTCTTGAAACTCCCATAAAAACTCTAGCTTTCTAGTCAGCTTTTGCCTGCCGTTGTTCAAATAACCTGCATGACTGCAAATAACCTCTTGAAAATCATATGTAAGTACTTGCTCCAGCGAGGTGATAATTGTTGGTATACTCTCATCACGAAGTATGACACGTGTTCTTTCCAGACAATATAAATCACCTGTAAAAAGCTGTCCCGTTTCTCTATTAAGGAAAGATTTGTGATCTACAGAATGACCAGGAGTGTCGATTACATCCCAAATTGCATGCTTAGATTCGAAGGTGGTTCCAAGTGGCTCTGCACGAAAGGAGCGACGCTTTCCCCAAAAAAGCTTACGATAGAGAGGATAGTTGGCTTTTTTCATACATGCTAAGATCATTTCCTCCCCCATATATAGAGGAAGCCCTTTTTTCTGCATATAAGCTGCATTCCCGGTATGATCCTCATGATGATGAGTCAATAAAACTTGTTCAATATCCTTCGCATCCAGGAATTCCTTAAACTCTTTTCTCAAGGAGAACCCACCTGTATCAATGAGGACACCATCTATTACAAAGCAGTGCACATTCATACGCACCTTCTGAAAAGAGATATACCCATTCGCTATTCGTACTCCACTCTTTTCACTTTGCTCAAATCTCTTTTTAAATATCACCACATATCCTCCTCTTTCCCCAATCCTTTTTTATGGTTCTTCACTATAACTTGGGGTTGATTTCCGTTTTGGCTGGACGCTTTCCTGGGGGCGCGGCTCCGGGACAACAGGATTTTGTTCAGGAAAACGTTGGCACACGATGTGCCGTTCTTAGTTTTCCATCTTGTTTCGGATGCTTCCGAAACAATTGGATTTTCCGCACGGGTGCTCCTGTCGCAGAAGATATTTGCTCCTGTCGCTTCGCTTTCGTCGCAAATAAATTCGCTAATCCCCTAGGAGTCGCCAGCCGACACTTCAATCAACTTTTTCTTATCTGTCATCCCCAACTTTTGGTTAAGAACCTTTTTTATCCATTATATCTATATACTATTTGGAAAGTAAATCTAGCTATTAGACTGGCGAATCTATATTTGCTACTACAAGAGCAATGCTACATAGCAGAAATCGGTCAAAGAAAAAGGTGTCCCTTACTTATGGGACACCCCTCCTCCTTATTCCTCTTCATTCACAATTACTTGTTTCCCTCTCATTTTTAAAATGAGCGGAATCAGTAGCCAAGCTGCAGCAGCAATTAGGAAAACAACTGACAGAGGCTTTGTTAAAAATATACTGTAATCACCATTAGATATAGTCAAGGCACGGCGCATATTGTTTTCAATCATTGGTCCTAAAACGAGTGCCAGTACTAGGGGCGCCACCGGGAAGTCATTCTTAGAAAGCAAGTATCCCAAAATACCACAGCCTAGTAATAAAAACAAATCGAAGGTTGTGTACTGAACTGCATATACCCCAAAGAAGGAGATAGCAATGATAATCGGAAGTAAATACTTTTTCGGTGTCTGAATGATTTTGGCAAACACTCTAACTAGTGGCATGTTTAATAAAAGTAGCATTAGGTTCCCTATGAACATACTTGCAATAAGTCCCCAAGCAACCTCAGGATGCTCATCAAATAATAAAGGGCCTGGTTGAATGTTATACATGATTAGTGCACCCATCAGGATTGCCGTTGTTCCAGATCCAGGAATACCTAGTGTTAAAAGTGGAATCATTGCTCCACCCGATGCAGCGTTGTTTGCAGACTCCGGTCCGGCTACCCCAGCAATATTCCCTTTTCCAAAGGTTTCTGGTTTTTTACTAAACTTCTTTTCCGCTGTATAGGAGAAAAAGGATGCTAAAGTTGCTCCAGCTCCAGGTAACACACCTATGAAAAAGCCTAATAAGGAACCACGGACAATCGGTACGGAGCTTTCCTTCATTTCTTGTTTTGTTGGCATAATGCGATTAATCTTTGCAATGGTTCCAGTATCCTGATCACGCTCTAGGATTGTCTTGAATACTTCACCGAGTGCAAACAAACCTACAGCAATCGTTAAAAACTCTAGACCAGAATAAAGGATTGGTTGTTCATATGTAAATCTAGCAATACCAGAAACCGCATCAATCCCGATTGTTCCAAGCATCAACCCGAAAACGGTCATGATTAAAGCCTTGGTCATCGACTTACCAGCTAGACCACTTACTGCAGCAAGACCTAAAAGCATTAAGGAAAAATATTCTGCTGGACCAAATTTAATGGCTACATTTGACAGTGGCTCTGCCAATAATACCAATCCTACTAAAGCGATAATTCCTGCAACAAACGAACCGATTGCAGAAATTGCTAAAGCTGATCCAGCACGGCCTTGCTTTGCCATCTGATAGCCATCTAGTGTAGTCACTACAGATGAAGACTCGCCTGGTGTATTTAATAGAATAGAAGTAGTAGAACCACCATACATAGCACCATAATATACCCCAGCTAATAAAATAATAGAGCTTGCTGCGGCAGCCTCAGTCGGCATTCCTGATGTAATAGTAGCTGTCACAGGTATTAACAGCGCTACCCCACTCATTGGACCAATCCCTGGTAACACCCCCACAGCAGTCCCTATGATCACACCTACTAATGCGAATAATATGTTATGCCATTGAAATGCAACACTAAACCCATCTGCTAAAAACTGTAATGTATCCATCGCTTTCTATTCCCCTTTCTTAAAACGGTAACCCTGGAAGTGAACCGCCCAGGAGCTCCGAAAACAGATAATAGATTCCCACTGAAAAAAGAACAGATATAGCCAGGGAATACATAATCTTTCCTTTTTCCATCGTTTGGAACGCCACTAATAAGAATAAGAAAGTGGAAAGCACATATCCGATTATTTCTAATAAGAAAGCATAAAGAAGTGCACTAACAAAAATAATAAGAAACTTTTTATACTGGAGCTGTTCTTTCCCTGTCTTCTCCGATTTGTACTTAAATGTTTCGTAAATTAATCGGGCACTTAATAAAATGAGAATGATTCCAAGCCACATTGGAAAGACTTTTGGACCAACTGCAGACCCATACGCACTATCTGAAATGCGCTGACTCTCTACTACAAATAAAATACCGATTAATAAGAAGGAAATCCCCGCAATCCTATCAAATTTTTTGTTCAAAACTGTCTCCTCCTAAACAGAAAAGGCGACACTCCGGAGGTCGCCTTTATCTATTATTTTTGCATTCCTAGAGCGGTTAATAATTCTACAATTACTTTGTCCTGCTCCTCTAGATATTTGGTAAATTCCTCTGAGTTTCTATACTCGCTAGCCCATCCGTTTCTTTCTAGCTCTGCTTGCCACTCTTCAGATTCTACTAATTTCTCTAGCTTTTCTTCCCAATAGCTTTTTGCCTTATCAGACATTTCCTTCGGTCCAAAAATACCTCTCCAAATCGTGAACTCTGCATCGATTCCCGACTCTTTAAAAGTTGGCACCTCTGCCAGCTCGCCTTCTAGTCTTTCAGAAGAACTAACTGCTAGTACGCGGACATCGCCAGACTTTACATATGTTGCAATAGTAGAAGCATCTGTCGCGATTACATCTGCATTATTCCCAAGTAAAGCAGCAATTGCTTCTCCGCCTCCATCATAAGAAACATATTTCACAGACTTTGGATCAATTCCCGCTTCATGAGCTGGAAGCACTCCAACCAAATGGTCCATCGACCCTGGAGCAGACCCACCCGCAAGCGTCACAGCCTTTGCGTCTGCTTTAATAGCATCCAACACATCTTGAAGCGTTTGGAACTTAGAATCACTTTTTACAACGATTGCCCCGTAATCACGTGTCAGCTGTGCTAGTGGGGTAGTATCCTTGTAGCCATATGGACTGTTTCCTTCTGCCTTATTGTTGTTAATTAAGATAGGGGGTGATTTCACCATGAGCATATAATCATTTTTTGCTTCCTTTGTAGCAAATTCCGCCATATAAACTGCTCCACCACCACCCGGCTTATTTTCCACTGTGATTGGCTTTTCAATAATTTTTGTATCATTCATCGTTTTTGCTATTGCTCTTGCTGTTAAATCCCATCCTCCACCTGCACCTGAAGGAGCTACGATTGTGATATTACTAGTCGGGTATTCCTCATCTGCCTGTGTAGACGAACAAGCTGCTAACCCTAGTGACAATGTTGCAATAGCAGCAATTGAAGTGAATTTCTTCCACATATTCATACAACCCCTTATAAAATGATAGCGTTTTCAAAACGCTTTCTATTAATTTATCAAAATATTAGTTATTTTCAATGTTTCTGTCGATAAGTTAGATAAAGAAAATAAAGTCTATTTTGTTCATAAAGTTCATGCGTTAAGAATGGGGGATGTTAATAGACTTTGTGGTTACGGCATGGGAATTTGCGATTCATCTATCTTGCGATTATTTATAACTCTTATCGCTCGATAGACCGCTGGTTTCGATCGATATCCCAAGCCCTGGCCTCTCACCGAGCGATACTGCTTTAGTTCCGAGCGATAGAATCCATTTTCCGCTCAATAGCACCCTCTTATCACTCGATAGACTGCTAGTTGCGATCGATACCCCAAACCCTCACCTCTCACCGCGCGATACTGCTTTAGTTCCGAGCGATAGAATCCATTTTCCGCGCGATAGCTAACTCCACTCGAGCGATAGAACCCAAATACCGCGCGATATCCTTCTTTTATCGCATGATAACACACATTTACTGATTGATGCCCCCAAACTCGTTTGAGTAGCATCCTTGACCTATTAACACGTCTCTCTGAATCTTGCGATTAAATCGTTATGGGTTGTCAATCTTGTATGCGGCCTTGCGGTCATCACATCTCATGCCATATAAAAAAGAGGTCCTTCTAGAAGGTCCCATTTTTGTATCCTTTTATTTAATAAAATATCTTCTTTCTGGTCTGCCTACTGTTCCATAGATTAGTTCTGTATAAACTACACGCTCTGATACAAGATGTTCTAAATAGCGTCTGGCAGTAGATCTGCTAATCCCAATTTCTTTTCCGAGAGATTCTGCCGTAATCCCATTCTCCAGCTGGGTTATATGGCTAACCACTTTTTCTTTCGTAATCGGATCTATCCCTTTCGGAGGTAGAGCTTCTGTTTTACCGGAGACACTAGACTTATTCCACAATGATTTGATTAGGTCCTCTTGTACCTGACCTTCCCCTGCAAGAATGTCCCTTTTCGCTTTATAGGCAAGCAGACTTTCTTTAAATTTTTCAAAGGTGAGAGGCTTTAAAATATAATCGGCCACACCGCTTCGAAATGCTTTTTTTACAATCTCTGATTCTGCAGCGGCGGTTATAAAAATGACGTCTGTTTCTGGACTATGCTCCTGAATCATTTTTAACAGCTTTGTACCAAGTGTATCTGGCAAATAAACATCTAATAGAATTAGGTCCGGCTTAAACGAGATGATCCAATCCTCCGCTTCCTCTCCTGTATGTGCTTCCCCTATCACACGGAACCCTTCTAGCTTTTCAATAAATCTACGATGTATATTGGATATACGTTTATCATCCTCCACAATGAGGATCTCAATGATTTTTGTCATGTAAATATCCTCCCTTTGGAATGGAAACAATAAATAAGGCTCCACCCAGATCTCCTTTTTCTAGTGAAATTCTACCTGCCATCTCCTCCAGATTTTGTCTGACCTTTAAAAGTCCAAAGCCTCGGTTTTCTGCATTTTTCGTTGATACTCGATTGGTCAATAAATCTTCTAGCAACTCATCAGAAATGCCAGGTCCTGAATCCTCCACTTCTATGACAATCTCATCTCCATTATCAAATAAGTAAATGCGCACCAAGCGCTGATCCATAGGATTTTTTTCAACGGCCTCAAATGCATTGGTTACCAAATTACCAATGACAGACACTAATAGATGCTTTTGTAGATGAGCAGGAAGCTGCTCTAAATAGCTGTCCTCGTCTAAGATAAATCGAACCTTTAATTCTTTTGCCCGATTAAAAAACCCAATGACTATCCCTCCTATAAAAGGATCCTGCAGCCTTTTAGTCATGAACTGTATAAGTGATTGATGCTCAGCTGTTTCTCTCTGAATTAAATGAATAGCTTCCTCGTAGGAGTTTAATTGTATCAACCCTGAAATCGTATAAAGGAAATTGTTATACTCATGCGTTTGTGCCCGTAACGCTTCGGTATATCGTTTCACCTGGGATAGTTCCTCGGCTAGTCTGTCGATATCCTCTTGTAACCGAAAGCTCGAAACTGCCCCGACAATTTCATTGCCAACTCGGAGCGGTATTCTATTCACAATGGATTTTTTCCCTCTAATCTCCATCGGTCGATCCAAATGCTTTTCTCCAGACTCCATCACCTGTGGTAAGTATGTATTCGGGATAACCTCCCATATCTTCTTCCCAATCAGGTCCGCCTCCTCTGGAAGTGAGAGCATTTCATATGCAGCTTGATTCATCATCGTTATAGAGCCAGTCGCATCTACCATGATAATGCCTTCCCTCACAGATTCGATCAATGTATTGCGTTCTGTATACAAATTAGCAATTTCGGAGGGTTCCAGATTAAAAAGCTCTTTTTTTATATTACGAGAAAGTAAGCTAGAGCCTCCCACCCCTAATACGATTGCAACCAATACGATATAGCCTATATTGTCGATATAGCCTGCGAATATATGGGAGATATCTTCCTTTAGGAATCCTACAGAAATAACACCAATAATATCTCCATCCTCATTGAAAACAGGGGCCTTTCCTCTAAGCGCCGTCCCTAATGTACCGGTCGCTTCGGACACATAGGATCGTCCATAGTTTAGTGCCTGTTCATTATCATCCCCCACCATTTTCTGTCCAATTCTTTCTTTTACGGGATGTGCGTAACGGATCCCCTGTTCATTTCCTATAACAACATACTCTGCCCCTGTCAAACGCTCTATGTCTGTAGCTATAGGCTGTAAGGCTGCTACAGGATCATCTGCCGAGAAGCCAGCAACAATGTCGGGTCTTTCAGCTGTTGTTTTAGCTATGCTTAATGCTCGTTCCCCAATTTGCTCTTCTATCGCATGGGAAATTACCATATAAAATGATAGACCGATGATTATTGCTAGAAATGAAACAAATAATGCTCCATAAAAAAAGATTCTCGTTTGAAGGGATCGCTTCTTCTTTTTCTTCATTTATCCCCACCACACATTCGATAAATAAATTACGATTGTCACCGTTATGCAACTGAGAATGGTGCTTAGTAAAACAATCTGTGCTGCTAAGTTTGGTTCTACATCATATTCTAAGGCAAGTGTCGCACTATTACGTGAGGTTGGAAAAGCACTTGCGATAAAAAGCGATTGTGCCACTACCCCTTCTATATCCATAAGAAAAATCAGCCCCAAAGCTAATAGGGGGCCAATGAGCAGCCTACCAAATGAGCTCATCAAAATAACACGACTAAAAAGTGTTTTTATATTTATTTGCGCAAGCTGTGCGCCAAGCGTTATTAACGCAATAGAAATAAAAGCGTTCGCTAGATACCCTAGTGGAATCTCTAAAGAAATAGGTAAACCAATATTCCAATAGTTCATAATAGCCCCGAGAATCAAGGCATGTACAAGTGGTAGGCGAAGCAGACTTTTTAAAATATCCAGACCAGATTTTGTGGAAGAAATCAGGTTATAAAGACCATATGTATAGGTAATAATGTTTTGAAAAATAACAATGATTATCTGAATAGAGGTTCCTATTGGATTTGCCGAAAACAGCATCTGACTCACTGGAATCCCATAGTTTCCTGAATTAATAAGCACAATGCTATTTTGAAATAATGCAGCTTCCCTCTTCTCCAGTCGCAATAGCTTACTCATTCCCCAACTAATAAGCATTAATCCCAAACTAAAAATAATTAAGTAGAAAATGATTTCTCCTAAAACACTAGCATTTACTTGCGTCTCGTAGATATTTACAAAGACAGCAGCGGGCATTAGGCAATAGGTGATGAGGTTAGACAAAGCTTTCAAATTAAAGGAGAATTTTATTTGTAATACCGCTCCTATTATCAGCATAATCAGGATTGGAGCTACAACCTGAAAAAACACCATTCCCAAATACTCCAAGGAATATCCTCCTCCTTAATTTTTAAATCATTTGAATTTTACAATCATTATCTCACTCCTTTTTCATTTCTGCTATAGAAATCTTTCTGCTCCATTTACCCCTATATCCACTCCTTTTACCTAGCAGAACAGCCCTCTTGCCGAAAATAAGGGGACTCCCTAAGCATCTATGTGTACAATAGTTATATAAATTCAAATAGTATGTATATTCAACAAAAAAAGGAGGCAACTGCTTGAAGGTATCTATAACAATTGATGACCAGCTAAAAGAACCCAAACTGACAATTGAAGTACCTGAGTGGAATGATACCATTCAAGAGCTACTAGACTATATAAAAAGCCAAGAAAATCATTTTCTTGTTGGAAAGCTTGGGGACTTACAGCATATATTAAAGCCTTCTTCTATTCACTATTTTTATTCAGAAGGAGATGCGGTGTTTGCTGTAAACGATGCTGGTGTCTACAAAATGAAAGAAAAGCTATATGAGCTTGAGGCTATTTTACCCTCCAATCAGTTTATACGGCTTTCTAAATCGGTTCTAGCAAATTTACATGAGTTAAGTAGCTTTGAAGCTATGTTCAATGGGACACTTTGTGTGTATTTTAAGTCTGGCACAAGGGAATATGTCTCACGTAATTATGTACGTAGAATAAAAGATGCTTTACAAATGAACAGGAGGAAATAAGCATGAAATCTTTTTTATGGAGAAGCATGGTTGGGGTGTTTTTTGGATGCTTTGTATCCATCATCATTACAGGTATTATCATCCTTAATGGACAAGAGATGTTAAATGGGCACTTATTTATAAAAAACTCCCTGGGCTCCATGTTTTGTGGCTGGTTATTTTGGGTAACTCCTTTATATTTTGAAAATTTAAGAGTTTCCTTAATGAAGGCAACTATCTATCACTTTCTAACGCTCTTTATAGGCTATATCGTTTTTGTATTTTGGTTTAGATGGGTTCCCTTAAGTGTCATAGGAATCGCTATTTCACTTCTTCTATTTGTATTCGTTTATCTATGTATTTGGCTCGCTTTTTATTTCTATTCAAAAAATCAAATGAAAAAGCTTAATGAAGAATTAAGTAGTTTTAAATTAACAAAAGGAGAGATATGATGGGTTATTTTATGGTGTTTTTAGGAGCTGCCATTCCCTGGCTTGAGCTAGCATTAGTTATACCTGTAGGAATTATTGGAGGCTTAAATCCTTTTTGGGTTGTAGTTACAGGCTTTGTAGGGAATATGGTAACCGTCGTTGCGCTCATCGTTGGTTATGACAAATTTAAGCTTTGGCTTGCCAAGAGAAGAGAAGGAAAAGAAAAGCCCGAATCGAAGCGAAGCGAACGGGCAAAGGAGTTATGGAACAAATATGGACTACCAGGAATGATTATGCTTGGACCCATTTTAATTGGCTCCCATATAGCAGCATTTATAGGGATGACGTTAGGAGCTACAAAGAAAAGCACATTATTATGGTCTACCATTAGTATAGGCGCTTGGGCTCTTGCCTTTGGGATTGTGACAGCATTAGGGTTTGATTTTTTTGTCCGTTAGACCCTAATCTACCTAACTTTGTGTTGTAATCATCGGCTCATACATCATAATGGCATGATTATGGGTAATGAATTCATCATCAACCAGCTCATTCTTTACATTAAAGACTCTACGGTGGATACTATTGTGCCTAACGTATCCTCCCCAATATTCTAAGGAAATTAGATGATCCTTTTCATAAACCTCGTAGGTTCGAGTTGCAGGAAGGTCCGCCCTCCACTCTCCTACTAGATGAGTATCTGTTAGATAGAGAAGCAGTTGATAGGGCTGAGCTGTTTCATTTTTAATCTGAAGGTCTAGATAGTTGTATGCACAGGTTGCTCCGCTCCCAAATGGCTGACTTCTGTTGGAATCTGGAAATACATCATAGCTATGTCTATATCGCTCAGTTACTGTTAGTGGAGTGTGAAGGGTCATCCAATAGATAAGGTTTGATAGCTGACAAAGTCCTCCACCTATTCCGGTAGTGACTTTGCCATAATGTAAGATCATTCCTTCCACATAGCCCTTCCTCTTCCCAGTACTACCAATCAGCCGCCAATAGGAGAATATTTCCCCGGGTTGGAGGACAATCCCGTTTATTTTTCCGGTAGCTATCTTCAGGTTATGAATTTTGTTATGCTGAAGCCACATATCGACGTCCTTTAGTTCTCTTAATAAAAGCGTTTTATGTGTAAAAATGAGCTCCTTCTTTGGAGCTGCCTCCTTCCTTTTCGCATACGTCTTCTTCCCCAAATACCATTCCGTGTATCGCTTTGCACGGTAATATTTCTTACCTAAAAATATTCTTAAATCACTTCTCTTTTTTGGCTGTAACGATTCCATCCGCATCCCCCTCGCCCCTAATTTTACCGATATGTAAAATTTAACATTTTTATTTCTTTTTTGGTAGCAATTATTTCTTCCATATAAAAAAAAGCGAGTAATGACCCAAGCCCGGTTCATTAACTCGCTTTTTTGTGATTATTGGTTAATATATAGCTCAAATACGTCTGCAAAATCCTTTTTCACGTACTTATCTTGCTGTTCAATCATCCAATCTGTAGCAAATTTCGCAATAGATTCGAAGGAAGCAGCAGGTGTTACATCCTTACTTTCAATCTTCCCTACTGACTGAGCCGCATACCCTAAGCTATTTTGAGCAATTTCAAATTTCTTTTTGTTTTCCTTCATTTCTAAAGAAATGGCATGAATTACTTTATATAAATCTTTAATTTCATTTGTAAATTTCTTGTGAATGTCGATGGAAAGAGGAACATTTCCAATAGTAAACTTAATCTCCACGTCTAAGTCGATGGTACCAGCAGTTTCTAAGGCTACCTCTGTAATTGGATAATACGCATAATCATATCTACGAAGTAAACGTTTTTTACTTACTGCATTTTCTCCATCCACATGAATTAATGCCTTGTTTGTAAAGCAGTACTCATCTGCTTTTGTTTTAATAAGGAAGTAAATAACCTCCCCTGCTTCATGCATGACGAAATCGTCTGATTCTGTCTTGTCATAATCTGTTTTAGGGACTACTACTCCAATATCAGAAATCCCTAATGCATCGGATGCTAACTTTTTTAACATAGTCTTTCCTCCTTAATCTAACATACTATTAATATAGATTATCGGATGGGTATAAGGGAAGTGGTAAAAATATATACATTTTGTTAAGATAAACCTCTACATATTTGGAAAGGAATGTGATAAATGAAAAGGATTGTATATAGTTTTGCATGGTCTATGTTGGTGATATCCGCCATGACAGCATGCAACCCAGAGGAATCAGCAGAGAAAGAAGAGCCAGTTCTAGAAGGTAAAATAGAGGATGCAACAGATGCTTATCTTTCTGCAGTGGATGTTGACTATGCCTATGAATTTACAAAGAGCTTAGGTGAGTTTAAAACAAACGAGAAGCTTGGCTACCGTACTGCTGGATCAGAAGCAGAGATAAAAACTGGTGAAAAAATCGGACAAGAAATGGAACGCATTGGTCTCGAAGAGGTTACAAAGGATGAATTCACCTTGGATACATGGACATTTGAAAAGGCTGATTTAACCTTTACAAATGAAAATGGAGAAGAGCATCTTGCTGTATTAGGTGGCTATCAGGTCAACTTTGATACCGGTGGTGAAAAGGAATTTGACATCATCTATGGTGGCAAAGCGACGGCCGAGGACCTTGAGGGGCTAGACATAGAAGGTAAACTTGTCTTGATTGATATAAATCAACGTGAAGAATGGTGGATCAATTATCCTGCCTACCAAGCTCATTTAAAAGGTGCAGCTGGAGTAATCGCTGTGCAAGAAGCTGGCTATGGTGAAGTAGATCCTGATGCGTTAAACACGCAAGATGTTTGTGGACCAGATGATGCCCCTGCCTTTTCGATGTCACAGACAGATGGAAACAAGCTAAAGGCAGCATTAGAGAAAAGCGAAAATGGAACAATGACTGTTACATTCGATGCGAAGTCTACTGTAGAAATGAATGGGACAAGCTATAACTATTATGGAAAGATAATAGGGAAAGACCCGGAATCTTATATTATTTTATCAGCCCATTACGATTCCTATTTTGAAGGCTTCCAGGATGATAATGCAGCAATCGGCATGCTAATGGGAGTTGCCAAAGGATTAATCGATAGCGGCTACCAGCCTGAAAAAACAATTATCTTCAATGCATTAGCAGCCGAAGAATGGGGAGTTTCAAACTCACGTTATGACTGGTCTACAGGCGCATACAATCAAATCTTTAATATTCATCCAGAATGGGTAGGAAAAGCATTTGCCAATATGAACTTTGAAATGCCTGCATACGAGCATACGACTCAGGATGAAATTCGAACAGTTTACGAGTTAAATAAATTCATTACCGATTTTACCAAATCAGTACCGAAAATTGAAGGTGTGTATGAAGACGGGGTTTCAGTAGTATCACCTCTCAGAACATGGTCTGATGATTTTTCATTTAGCATTGCTGGTGTTCCCGCACTGCGCAATGACTTCCAGGATAGCGATTTTTCGCGTACCCATTATCACTCCCAATTTGATAATGAGGATGTCTATAATGAAAAAGCTTTTAAATTCCACCTTTATCAATATGGGATGTTAACGATGCATTACGACCGTACAGCAGTTGTTCCTCTAGATTTTACTGCACGTCTTGAGGCAATGAAGGAAAAAATAGATGAGGAAGCATTTGAAATCGCAGATCTTCCTACAGATACGTTAGTTGCTGAAATAGACAAAGCGATACAAGCTGCAGAAACAGTAAATAAGCATGTGAAGGAAATGAATGATGATTACCTTGCTGCTCTTCAAGAAGAGGATTATGCAGCTGCTAAGAAGCTATATAACGAAAGTCGTAAGCTAAACAGTGGCCTACTCGAGGCATTCAAACACTCGGAGGATCAATTTACTCGTTTAACATGGGAGGACGGAAACATCTTTCCTCATGAGCATGCTCAAGGTAATATCTTAAACCTCCAAGCTTCTATTGATGGGTTAGAGAAAGGCGATATTGCGACACCTCTCGATGAACATCTATGGTTAATCGATAATAACTGGTATGCATACGACTTCGAAAAAGAAGTATTCGATTACTTTACTGACTACGTGTTAGAAGCTTCTCCTGATAAGCTAACTTGGGGGGAAGGAAGAATCGTGGGTCACGTAGATTTATATGACCTCATTCATTCCTTGAAGGACAAGCGTGAGATAGAAAATGCAGACGTAACAGAGGAAATAACACAGCTCCAAAAGGTATTAGAAGACCAAAAATCCTTGCTTAAATCTACTGTTGATAAACAAGTTGCAGGGATTGCAGAGCTAACAAGGCTACTAGAAAGACATCAATAATCTTAAATATATGAAGACACTGTGACAAACCAAATGAGAAGCCCTTATGATTCTTATCAAATGATAGAATCATAAGGGCTTTCTTGTTATAGAACCTCCTATTTTCCGTAGCGTTGGACTCTTTCTCCCACTACCTTCAAATTACAGAAGCTCTCTAATCACTTTTCCTTCTAAGTATATTTGAATATTCTCCACTGCTCCTTGAAAATAGACCTCATAATTCCGCTTCGTAACGTATCCTAAGTGCGGTGTTGCCAGCAGATTAGATAGTTTTCGAAAGGGGTGATCTACAGACAAAGGCTCCATCTCAAATACATCTACCCCTGCTCCAGCTATCCACTTATTCTTTAGAGCAAAAACTAAAGCTTCTTGATCTATAATCGGTGCTCTGGAAGTATTAATTAAATAAGCACTTGGCTTCATCCATTGAAGCTCTTGCTCCCCAATAAGACCTCTTGTCCGATCACTTAGGACAAGATGAATGGAAACAAAATCGCTCGTTCGTAGTAGCTCCTCCTTAGAGGAAGCAAGCTCAACCCCATGCTGCTCCGTTTGCTCCTTCGTAAGGTTTTGACTCCATGCAACCACCTTCATACCAAATGCTTTGGCTATAGTAGCCATTTTTGTACCTATTTTACCTAGACCAAGCAATCCTATCTGCTTTCCATATAAGTCTGCACCTATTGTGCTTTGCCAAGGCCCACCATTTTGAAAATTGTTGTTTTCTAAAGATAAATTTCTAGCCAATCCAAGAATCAGCGCCCAAGCAAGCTCAGTTGGAGGCTCCGAATGACTTTGTGTACCACTAACGGTTATTCCATGCTTTTTAGCAGCCTGTAAATCGATACTAGCATTTCTCATCCCTGATGTTACTAATAGCTTTAACTTGGGTAGCTGCTCCAATAACAAAGCATCAAAGGGCGTTCTCTCTCTCATTATTACAATAATCTCAGCTTCCTTGATTGCTTCTACTAGCTCTTGTCCCTCTATATGTTCAGTAAGAGAGACTACCTCCACCTTGTCACTTAAAATAGACCAATCTGCCATGGACAAAGCTACCTGTTGATAGTCGTCTAAAATGATACACTTCATCTTCCCATCTCCCCCTATTGAAGGTAATCAATTACAATTTGTAGAATTAATAACACTGTAACTACACGTAAAAGCGGTTGAATAAGCTTTATTGGAAGCCTCCTTGCGACCCTAACCCCAAGCTGTGCCCCGATAATCGCTCCAGCCATTAAAGCAAGAGTGAGTGGCCATACTATTTTCCCCGTTGATATGTACGTAATGGAAGCCCCAAAACAGCTTGCAAAAACGCCAATCCTAGCTAGCCCTACTGCACGAATATAGGCAATTTTTTCACTCGCATAGAGATACAATGCCAATGTACTGCTACCTGGACCGAACATCCCATCATAAATCCCGATTCCAAGTAAAGACGGTACCGTTTTCTTGTTTAATTGAAAAGTAGCAGTACCCTCAAAATTCCCTTTTCCCATAAAGGAATTGATGAATGCAAAGCTTAATAGGATAATTGCTACTAAGGTTAGCGTATCTCCTGATAAAAAAGAGGCAATAAGCCCACCAAGGATCCCTCCGCCTAGGCAAAATACCAATACAGAGACTGCTTCTTTAGCACTGACTTCCTTCTTCAAAAAAATAACGAGAAAGCTAGATAATGAGCTTACCGTATTCGACACCTTATTAGCCCCTATAGCAGAATGCACGGGTAGGCCCATTAACAGCATCATCGGTAAGCTAATTAACCCCCCACCCCCAACTAAGGTTCCAATGACATTCCCAACAATCCCAATCATAAAAAAAATAACAAACTCCATGGCAATGCCTTCTTTCCTCTTCTTGTAAATTTAGAATACTCTTTAAAATATAATAAGTAAATTCAATACAATTTATGGTTTTCCATTTGAAATACTTATAAATATTGGCAGGAGATTAAGCAATCTTAGAAGAAGTAAGCACAGCAAGGAGGTTTTCCAATGAAGAAAATAATATTTCTTTTATGTTTACTTCTATTAGCTGGTTGCTCCGATACGAAAAAAGAGGTGGAAGGAGAAGAGGGACGAGCGGAAATCGTTGCTGCTAACCTAAACATTCCATGGGATATCAACAAGCATGGAAATACCTTTTTCATTTCCGAACGAATTGGACGAATTGCAGTCGTAGAGGAGGAACAGCTCACTTTCGAGGAAGTACGCTTTTCTGATGAGTTGTCTAGCGCTCCAGAGGCAGGATTACTTGGTTTTGTACTTAAGCCTGATTTTAAACAAACACAGGAAGCATTTGCTTACTACACCTATGATAGGGATGGGAGCTCGTATAATCGAATCGTTTCTATTAAAAGAGAGCAAGGCAGTTGGATTGAGCAAGAGATACATTTAGATAATGTGCAAACTGGTAGCATCCATCATGGGGGCAGATTAGAGATAAGCCCTGATGGAACCTTATTTGCAACGATAGGCGATGCAGGGAACCCAGATTTAGCACAGGATTCCGATTCACTAAACGGAAAAATTCTTTCTTTGACAGACGAGGGCTCCTTTGAAATCTATTCTTCCGGACATCGTAATCCACAAGGCCTTGCCTGGGATACAGAAGGAACTCTCTATGAATCTGAGCATGGACAAGCCGCAAATGATGAAATTAATAGGATAGAAGAAGGCTCCAATTATGGCTATCCAATTATCGAAGGGGAAGAAACAAAGGAAGGTCTTATTACACCAATCTATACTACCGGTAAGAAGGAAACATGGGCACCATCCGGAGTAGCCTTTCACAAAGGAAAGCTTTATATAGCAACTCTGCGAGGTGAGGCAATTAAAGTGCTAAATTTGGAAACAAGAAAAGTAGAACAATCCATTTCTGGCTATGGTCGTATAAGGGACGTTTTCTCTGATGGAGATTCTATTTATTTTATTTCCAATAACACCGATGGCAGAGGAAATCCAGGAGAAGAGGATGATAAGCTGTACCGTCTGAAGGAAAAAAACTGATGTGGAGATTCCACATCAGTTTTATATGTTTCTTTTATAGCGCAGAGAAACGGTATTGTCCTCTTGATTACTTTCATAGGCTTGCTGCTCCCCTTGATAAATAAAACCTCTCGCTTCATAAAAAGGTATACCAAGCATATTATCCTTCGCCACAGACACCCATTGTTCTGTTGCTCCGTATTTATTTTTCTGTACGTCTGTTAAATATTGAAGTAGCTTAGTGCCAATACCGAGATTGCGTTTTTCCGGATCTAAATACAGCACATAAACCTCCGCTATATTTTCGTCGTATACCCCACCCCCGATAGCACCTACAATCTGATTATCAAGCACTGCAACAAAATAACCGTTCCAATCCTTGTTCGTCTCTTCTATTTCTTTTTTAATTCGTTCTACGGTGTAAAACTTTTCAATTACTTTTTCTATGTACTCTTTTGAATAAAGATTCTTATATGTATTCCACTGACCTGCTATACAAACGTCTACTATCCCTTGCTCGTCACCTGGTAAAGCCTTTCTTATAATAATGTCCCTTATATGTAAGACCATTGCAACCTGCTCCCCTTTTGTTCCCATGTAGCGCCTACCCTCATCTATAAATCCAGTGGCTGTATACACTCCCTGCGCAGGTTTATTGGCCTCATTTACACCCAATACAATCTGCTCAATATCCGAATCCAGCTGTTTTACGAATGCAGGCAATAGCCTTAGTGAGGCCTTTGCGATTCCTTTTCCCTGAAAATTTGGGTGTATGGAATAACCCCTAAGCAATAAACTCTTTTCCTGATCTGTATAATGAAACTTATCCTCTCCACTATCCAATACAAAAAAACCAGCAACCTCTTGATTAAACAAAATGACAATCGGCTTGTATCCTGGATTCGTCTGGCATCGTTTTAAAAGTTCAACCGGAAAACCTGTAAACACCGATTGTTCTTTAGAAAGCTGATAGTTTAATGCCTCTCTATACTTTTTATGATAGCTTTCAAGCGTAACCATTGCCATCCCTCCCATTTATTTAATATATCACAAAATTCTTGCTACAATATAGCTATCTAGGAGGAATAAAAGATGAAAATAGCCATAATAGGTGGAGAATTGGTGGCCTTTGTGCAGTCGTTACGCTACAAGCACTTGGACATGAGATACAAGTTTACGAAGCAGCTACCGGATTCCGACCTGTCGGTGCTGGTATAGGCGTAGGTTCTAACGCAATGCAGGCATTAATGAAAATTGGAGTAGGAGATAATAGAAATCTAATTTAAAAGTGCCTGGCAAGGCACTTTTTTAGTAATCTTGTAAACCAGATTCATCTATCACATCTAAATGCTTCGGAACCTTTAAGTGAATATAGATTGTGTCCCAGAAATACCTCTTCTCCTCATTGTTCATAAATTCCTCAATAGCCAGTGCTGGCTTTACATGATGTATATTCCTCTCTACCTTTTGTTCATGCATTATGGATAGAACATCTTCATTCCAATTAATTTGTAGAATACTCGGCTCTGCTTTTATTCCACCATAAACGTTATTAGACCGGTAAACGGTCCCCTCTACAAAGGAATCCTCAGAATCAATCCAATCAATCCAAACCTTCGTTTGTACCAGCATGTCAGAAGCCAACGTGACCTGGTCACCTGCTACGTCATAGGAAAAGGAATCCACCAGCATATGGTCTATGTTATTCATATTCTTTTCTTGAAAAGCTTTCTCCAATTTCATATTCTCCTGATAAAGCGACTCTATCTGTTGCACTGAAAGAGCTGTTTCCCCCTTGTTTGGCATTGCAACAAAGATAAGAACAGATCCAACTAAAACAAATACATACAACAAGATAAAACCCTTACTAACATTCATACTTAGTCTCGGCAGCCTTTTAACCGTTCGAAATATAATCCCCGATAAAACAATAAAAGTTAGTAATAAAATGATAGGTAAAATAGCTGCTATACTCATGTTCTTATCTCCAATCTTTTATATACAATCCCTGCAACGAAAATAAGCGCCAGTGAAGTCACCATTAATTTTAAAATCAAGATTAAATTAGAGGAATCGACTAACAAGGTCTGTATAATTCCTTGCCCAGTAAATGTGAATAGTAATGCCAAGGCCGCTATTGGTAAAACCAGCTTAAACAGCTTAGAATACTGTACTAGCGTCCCTGCAAGATAGCCTACTGCTCCAGCTACCCAAATATAAAAGATAAATACTAAGATTGTTAGGATTGCCTGCAACGGCTCATCAAAATTCGTTGTGCTCCTCACAACCTCCATTCCCCTAAAATGAAGGACAATAAATAAAAGGTAATAAGTTAAATAAGTTGTCACACCTGCAAATAGACTAAGAATAAAAAGCATGATACCGTTTGCTATGTTACCGCTTTTTGGAGTTCCAACAAAGCTTGCATCATCGAACCTATACCCTTTTGATGGTAATAGGTAGCCAACAATAATGGACCATACAACCATAAGTAGGAGAACTAAGTCTAATGAGTAGATGTAGATATTTACATAGCCATTACTACTCATTCCTGTGCCCATATTTGAAAGCAATAGCGCCAAGATTTGTATAACTACCATCGAAACTACCGCAGACAAAGAGACCTGTAATTTAAAAGAGACTTGAGATTTTACAACCGACCACATATTACTATTGATCAAAAACATCATCTATTTCCCCCTTCGCTTCCTCTGTCACATACCTGCACAGGCTACTAACACTCACAGGCTTAATCGTGATTTCAGAAGGTACTGTATCAATCGACTCAGCTTTCACAATGACAGTTTGATAATGCTCGTTCACCTTTTTCGAAGTAATCACTTGTTTATCCTTCATCCAACTGGTTACTACTTCAATAGGCCCCGTTGCAGATAAAGCATATTCACGTAAATCTTCTACGGACTCATGAAAATAGACATTCCCTTTATCAATTAACAGAATATCCTCTAAAAGGTTCTCTATCTCCGCAAGATGATGACTAGAAATCAATATAGTACGAGGTAGTGCTATATAATCCTTTAGCAGAGCCCTGTAAAAATCAGCACGAACTGCTTCATCCATCCCATTCGTCGGTTCATCAAATATCGTAAGCTCACATCTAGTCGCTAAACCAAATATCATATTAAAGGTAGCGCGATTCCCCTTAGACAATTTAGAATGACGTTGCTTTGGATTCAATTGAAAATACTCAAGTAGCTTATTCGCAAGCTCACTATCCCATTTCTTATAAAAGGAAGGAGCAATCTCAAAAATCTGCTTTAAGTTTATGGAATCAGGAAACGTCATCCCATCATCGATGAGAATACTATTAGCAGAAACAAGTAAGCTATTAAAAGGCTTCTCTGAGAAAACTTGAACATCCCCGAAAGTAGGTTTCATATATCCTGATAAAATCTTCAGAAGCGTAGTTTTTCCGGCTCCGTTTCGTCCAATTACACCGGTAATACTTGGATTTCTAATTGCAAAACTGATATCTTCTAAAATATGAGTTCCTCTATACTTTTTCTTTAAGCCTCTACATTCAATGACGTTCCCCATTACTCTACCCCCTCCTTATTCAATCCCCTAATAAGCTCAATTAATTGTTCCTCCGACACTAATAGTCTCTTAGCTTCTCGAACAAGCTCCTCAGCCAAGCTAGTCAATGTTTTATTTTTACGTTTATCCAGAATCATCACTTTCGCCTCTGGTGTAACGAACATCCCTAATCCCCTTTTCTTGTATAAAATTTTATCTTCTACTAACAAAGTCAATCCCTTTGCTGCAGTGGCAGGATTAATATTAAATAATTCTGCCAGCTGGTACTGGGAATTAACTTTACAGTCTTGAACAAAACGATCTGCTATTATTTCATTTTCAATCCACTCTGCAATCTGTATGTATATTGGCTTTGTGCTATCCATTTGAATCATGATATAAGGAATCCTCCTTTCCTAAGGGAAGTGAGTACATTAGTGCAGTAATGTACTATGTTTTAGTGTAACTTTAAAGTCAGAAAAAAACCACTATTATTTAAATAGTGGTTTCTACTATATCTACATCAAAGCTAAGGTTTACTGGCTCCATAGGTAAGACATCAGAAGCCAAAAGATTAGTAGTTGGTACTTTTTCATCTACTTCTTCTATCTTAAATTCATCCATCCAAACTTCTCCATCACCTTGGAGGATTACACCAAAATAAATACCACCTGCTGCTGGAGATACATCTAGTACTACTGTGTAGTAATTCCAGCCTGTTGTTCCTTTGATCGGTCGATTACTCATATTATCAAATTGCAGGGTGTCTCCATCATTTGAATCAATTCTCATCCAAAGTGCAGCCATTCCTTTAACATTTTTCGTTTGGATAAAACAAGAAAGCTTAATCCTTTTCCCTTTCCAATTTCCTGCCTGAAACTGTTGCATCATTGTTCCAAAGTCATTATCCAGGGTTTCTTTTATAGATTTTAAATAGCCCGATGCATTTCCCTGGTGCACCTCCTTAAAATCTCTGCCTATCTTGTACTTTTGAGGTGCCATCCCACTTAAAAACCATCCCTTCATGCTTACTTCCTCCTTATTTTTAGTTTGGTTTATTAAGGATTTCATGAGAGTACGATATTTACCTGGCGGTAATCCATGTAGCTTTCTAAATGCCCTGGTAAAAGCTTCTTGTGATTCAAACTGATAGCGTACTGCAATATCTATAATTCGATCGTTCGAGTAAATAAGTCTTAAAGCTGCAGTTGTTAACCTCCTATTACGCAGATATTCATAGAAAGACAAACCGACTTTCTGATGAAACAACCGGTGAAAATGATAAAAGGAATACCCTGATACTTTTATTATCTCATCCTTATCAATGGATTCCTCCAGCTTTGTTTCTAGCCAAGTAATTGTCTTATGGATTAAACTCATCTCTCATTCAACTCCTTATATACAGTTTATAACCTACAAATTATTAAGTTTTGATAATTTTTGCTATTAGTTTCCTTTTAGACAAGTATAGGAGATTAATAATAAGAAAGAGAAGAGAAATGTTGTTTTTCTGTAATATTTCCTGGGAAATGTCATTTGGAGGGGAAAGGTAGTTCGACATTAAGAAGAAGAGAAAAATTTTTTATTACTTATTGTTGCTTTCTTTAAAAATAAGAGACCGAGATAGACTTTTCATCTTTAACAAGAGGGTAAAATTGCTGGTGGGAGAATGGTCTCGGAATATATCCCTCCTTTTAGTCCGGCACGAATGAGAGTAAAATCGGCTTATCCGAGAGTAAATGCTCCCCGAATGAGAGTATTCTTGCTGAATGAGAATAAATGCACTCTATCGGAGAGTATTGCTTCCGTGAACGAGAGTAACAAACACCTATTCGAGAGTATTCCTCCTATGAACGAGAGTAATTTCTCGGTTATCTATGAAAGCGATTATTTTTTGAATTTCCCCTTATAAAGGTAACCGGTAAGCATTTGCCATGCCTTTTACCATTTTAGGTCTTCTAAATTACTTATGGATGCTCGAATAGGAGACTGATAGGTATGGGCTATGCCCTTCACGATAATCGTTTTTAATCTTTACATAGTAGTTGCAAGTGGGAGAATATCTCGGAATATATCCCTCCTTTTAGTCCGACACGAATGAGAGTAAAATCGGCTTATCCGAGAGTAAATGCTCCCCGAATGAGAGTATTCTTGATGAATGAGAATAAATGCACTCTATCTGAGAGTATTGCTT
>NZ_JBWQPU010000022.1:0-45143 GCF_056620325.1 Psychrobacillus sp. Z3-81 | reverse complement strand
CAGAATTACAACATTAGGCCGAGTTTTTACAACATTGCTCTTCATTTTTACAACATTCTCGTCTTTTTTTACAACATTCTCGCTCGGTTAGACTAGCTGCGCTCTCACAACACAAAAACCCCCTCACCAAGAGGGGGTTCCATCCAATCACGACACTGCCTGCACGCGCACAGTGACTTTGAAAAGATCTCCGTCCACTTCAATATTTAGCACACCGCCATGCAAATCTACAATAGATTGAGCAATCGCAAGACCTAGTCCCGATCCCTCTGTATGACGAGAGGTATCTGCTCGTTTAAATCGTTCTGTTAGTTCCTCTATATCATTATTGCCTAATTCATAATTAGCAATATTCTTTATGACAAAAACAGCTTCCTGCCCTTCCTGGTCCAGATTGATATAGACTCTCGTATTCGGCATTGCATATTTTAATGTATTGATGATGAGGTTATCTAACATTCGCCACCATTTTTGGCCATCGACATAGGCCATGATTGGCTTCGTTCCGATTGTTACTCGGAAGTCGAGTCCTTGCTTATCGATATCCTCTTGATGCTCGGCAATGGCCTGGGTTAAAAGCTGTACCAGATCGACCTTGCGTTTTTCTAGCTCCATGTTGCCCGATGCCATCTTAGATACTTCAAACAAATCCTCAATCAATGTTTTTAGTCGCAGCGATTTTTTATCCAGAATAGCAATATATGAAGCTCGCTCTTCATCTGTTAAATTAGGGTTCTTCAGTAAATCCGTGTACGTAATAATCGACGTCAAGGGCGTTCGTAAATCGTGACTCACATTGGTGATGAGCTCGGTTTTCAAGCGCTCACTTTTCACTTGCTCGGTTCGAGAGGTTTGAACTCTTCCGCGAAGGTGATTTAGGTTTGCTGCCAATTGTGCAATGGCCGAATGTCCCTTTACTTCTATTTCTGTCTCCCCTATTCCCTTCACCATATCCTCTGACTTCCGGATAATTCGATTTAAATAAGAGGTCTTAGACAATAAAATAAATAGTGTTGGGAAACCAATGAAAAGAGAAGCCCCTATCCAGACTACGATAGCTTCTGGAACTTGGAGTAAAAGCATCGTCCCAAACCCCCAGAAAAAGATAACCACTAGGAGAATCAATATCTGAAGACCAATAGAGCGAACCATAAAGAAACCTTTTATTGATTTCCACGCCCCCAATATCCAGCTATTCTCCCAATCCTTCCAAGCGTAATCCCTTATAAGCCACTCGCACATATATATTGTTGTTGCAACTAATGCAACCGCAAGCAATAAGCTAGTAATAGAGTTATCGATATATCTATACGAATATAAAACCGACCAGACAAATCTATTGGAAAGTAAGAGAGCAAAATAAGCAGAAACAATAATCAGAGCTATTCTTACATCCACCGGCAACAATCTAAACTTCTCTCTTCCAGGCTTATAATCAAAGAGCTCTCTATTTCCTCGATATAACCTTACAAAAAGGAAGCCTGCAATAACTCCGCCTACTAGTAGACCATAGAAAATCCATTGCCTTGTAACAAAATCACTATATTCCTGGGCTCTACTGCCGTTCAAAATACTATCCTTTGTAATAGCAATCGTTCCTTTAAAACGTTCTGGAGGAAGAGAGATATCAAAAGACTCTGTTGGATAATAAATCGGGTTCTCTGTTAGGTAGCCATTTTTACTGGAATATACTTTCTCGAAAGCAAGCCTACCGTCCAAGCTGCCACTAGTAAATTTCTCGCCGGATTTCACATTCTCTAGGTCATAGACAAACTGGGATTGACGATACTCAAATTCTCTCTTCGCTCGTTCCAGCCCTTGAAAATAAGCATCAACTTCTTTCTCTTTTTCCTTTTTTATTTTATTCTCCACATATTGATCGTCCTGAAAATTGCGAGTGATTTCCTTTAATTTTTGATCTCTTTCATCAATTAAGGCCTGTTCCTCTGCTCCTTCATACTGCATGCGAATGGAACCCAACTGACTCTCCAGGTCACCATATCGATAGCGATACTCTTCTAGATCAGAAGGAGTTACAGTGATATCCTTCTTTAATTCCTCCGGGTCTAGTTCCACTAACGCTAATGGGACAAGCTCTGTTTGGTATTGCGATAGCTCAGATTGAAACTCATCACTATCAAAATAATCTTTCCCTATATAATTCCGACCCTCATCTACAAGCGTATAAAGAGAAGTAATTGCTATTACTGCCAAAAGACTAAGCAGGATTACTTTCCCTAATTTCATTTTCATCCGGTAGTTCCGCCTTTCATCACTCTTATAATTTGTTTAAAGCTATTATTTTCCAAAATGATAGGGAAAAGGTTTAGTGTAAAATAAACAATGCACAATAGTCCTAATAGAATTGCCGCCATTGATAAAATGATGCTTGCCTTACTTGTCGATTTTGTAGCCAACGCCCCACACCACCTTTAAATATCGAGGATTTTTAGGATCTGCTTCAATCTTCTCTCGAATCTTCCGGATGTGTACTGCGACGATGTTTTCTGCGTTGTATGCGGGCTCGTTCCAAACTCGCTCATAAATGTCATGAATGGAAAATACGCGACCGGCATTCAGCATGAGCAGCTCTGTAATTTTGTATTCGATTGGCGTGAGCTTAACCGGTTCACCTTCGACTGTTAGCACCTTTGCTTCTTGATTTAACGTTAGTCCATTCACTTCGATGACCTCTTGCTGCCCTTGAAAGGTTCCAAGCTTTGTATACCGACGGAGCTGTGATTTTACACGAGCAACAAGCTCCATTGGATGAAAGGGCTTTGTTACATAATCGTCTGCTCCAACAGATAGACCATGAATCTTATCTGAATCCTCTGCTTTAGCACTTAGCATAATGATTGGAACATTACGCTCCTCTCGAATCTTAAAAGTAGCTGAAATTCCGTCCATATTCGGCATCATAATATCTAGAATAATGACATGGACCTCATTCTCTTTCAGTAATTGTAGAGCCTCTCTCCCATCCGCTGCCTTTAATACTCGATAGCCTTCATTTTTTAAATAAATTTCAATTCCATCTCTGATATCTTGGTCGTCATCTGTAATTAACACTGTGTACATGCTCACCATCTACCTCCCTTGCACCTGTCATTATTGTATCGTTCAATTATGAACATTCTCGTAGCATAAATCTGAAGAAATTCTTAAGAAAATTATAACCTTTTTATACCATTATCTGTTTCAAAAGGTTATTTCCGCTATTCTAAACAAAAAAACGCCAGCAGTTAGACTGCCAGCGTTCACATTTATAAGGGACATTTTCAGCTATTAGGGTGAACATTTTTTATGTAGTCAAAAATGTAAAGGGTTGTTAAAGCGCCTTCTCTTCGAATCGATTTAAGTCCTTGTTAAGTCCCATCGCTACTAGTACATCCCCCTCTTTGACAATATCCGTAGGAAGCGGGTTTATATTCACAAGATTATCCCTCCTAATAGCGAGGATGTTCACCCTGTATTTCCCTCGAAAATTTAGGTCCTGTAAGGTTTTATTATCAATGAGCTTGGTTGCATGATATTCCCCAATGCTATATTCATCAGAAAGGTTAATGTAATCGACGAGATGATTAGAGGACATCGAATTGGCTACTCGAATCCCCATATCTACCTCTGGATGAATCACACGATCTGCACCAATTTTTTCTAGAACTTTCTGATGATAAGTATTTTGTGCCTTCACCCACACTTTATTAACACCAAGCTCCTTAAGATTCAATGTCGTTAGTACACTTGCTTGAATATTTTCCCCGATTGCCACAATCACGTGGTCAAAATTTCGTATACCAATCGATTTTAAAAAGGATTCATCTGTAGAGTCTCCTTGGATTGCTTGCGTGGAGTAGTCGAGAAAATTTTCTACTCGTTCCATAGCTATATCAATCGCTAGTACTTCATGACCTAAGGAATATAACTCTCTACACACGCTACCACCGAATCTTCCTAGTCCAATTACTGCAAATTGTTTTTCTGTTTTTGACATGTTGCTCGCTCCTACTCATTTTATCTGCTTTCAATTCATCTAATTATTCATTCTTACGAGGTTAGTTCACGGGCTAGACCAAAAGTAGCCCTTCCTAAAAGGATTCACTACGCATCACTTTTCTAGACATGGCTTCCCGTCTCCTCGGATTCAACGATGGAAATATACACATATTACTCCTCTCTTTAGTATCTGTAAATACAATTAAATAGATGATTTTTTCGTAATCCCATTAGAAAAACCTATAAACCATTCCATGAGTGAGGACAATCTAACCATTTTTTAGAATACCTGAAACTTTCTCTGTTCTTACGTGTCTAATACAGTAAAGGAGGCAAAAATGATGAAAAAACTTTTCTTTACATTCATCGCTTTTTCTTTCGTTCTATTTTTAGCAGCTTGTGGAACAAGTGATAATAATGCCAATAAGGATGAAGAAAAAGACCCTACTAGCGGGGAGGAAAATATGGAGAATACTATTGCGACTTCTATAGATATGAAGGATAACGAGGACGCTGTATTTATTATTGAAAATGAATCACAAGAGGATGTACAGCTTACCTTCTCTAGTGGACAAGAGGTAGATTATCATCTACTTGACGAAGAGAATAAAGAAGTATTCAGCTACTCAGCAAACAAGATGTTTACACAAGCAATTAAAGATAAATTGCTAGGACCAAACGAAAAGATAGAAGTTCCTCTAGATCTACCAAACGAATTAGCAGCTGCTAACATTCCAGAAGGCTCCTATACAATCGTTGCTTGGTCTACAGCAAATGAACTTGCTGAACAAAAGGTAGAAGCTTCGTATGAATGGACTGATGGTAGTAAGAACGAGGCGACTGCTAACGAAAGTGGAAATGGCAACGAACAAGCTGCAGGCACAGTAAACATATACCGTGCTGACCCAACAGTTAGTTATGTGGAGCCACATGAGGCTTCCATAGACTCAAGTAAAGATATGGTACATGAAATTTTTGACCAGTTAGATACGAAAGTAACCCTTGAGGATTATAGCTTCGAAAATGAAGAGAAAACACTTGTATTGAACATGTCAGGAATCTTAGAAAATGTAGAAGGTTCAGCAGGGGAAGCCATTTTCGTAGGAAGTATTCTTCATTCTTATTTTGATGCTTACCCAAGCTTAGAGGAAATCCTCTTCAAAGAAAACGGTCAAAATGCAGAACTTCCGCATTTCGGTCCGGTAGAAGCATTTACTCGCGACGATGTATACACCAAGCCAGAATAACAAAGAAAACGTGAGAGTCATTTGCGACTCTCACGTTTTTCATTTTCCTATTCACATTTATTATTCAGACAACGTTCACATTCAAACATGGGAGATTCGACTTTTTCTTGGATGACACATCCACACTCAAGACAGATTTTCGGTTTTTTCTCTGTTGTTTGCTTGTTCATACCAATCACCTCCTATAGTTTTGCATAGCCTGGAATCGTAAGAAATTCTACAAATGTATCTTCTTTAATTAGCGTCAAGAATAGCTCTGCCGCCTCTAAATAACGTCCTTTACTGTAGGTTTCGTTTCCAAGTTCAGCTTTCAATTTGCCGAGCTCCTCGGTGAGGACTTGCTCAACGAGTGGAAACGTAATTTTTTGACCATTTTCTAGTTTGCCCTCTGGGTGGCGAACCCATTGCCAAACTTGAGTCCGGGAAATCTCTGCCGTAGCAGCATCTTCCATTAGATTATTAATCGGAACTGCTCCATTTCCTCTTAGCCAAGCTGCGATGTATTGAACACCAACACTGCAGTTCATTCGAAGCCCTTCCTCTGTAATGGTTCCAGTAGGCACCTCCAGTAATTCCTCTGCAGTCACTTCCACATCCTCGCGTTTGCGATCGATTTGGTTCGGAGTAGGCATATGCTCATCAAACTGCTCCATCGCTACAGGAACTAATGCCGGGTGCGCCACCCATGTTCCATCGTGTCCATCGGTAGCTTCTCTGCGTTTATCCTCTCGTACCTTTGCAAAAGCTGCTTCGTTTGCTTCCTCATCATTCTTAATAGGGATTTGAGCTGCCATTCCCCCAATAGCTGGAGCATTTCGGCGATGGCACGTTTTAATGCATAGCTGTGTGTAAGCCCTCATAAACGGCGAAGTCATCGTAACCTGACCACGGTCCGGCAGGATAACCTCTGGGTGGCTACGTAGTCGCTTGATATAACTGAAAATGTAATCCCAGCGACCGCAGTTTAGGCCAGCCGAATGATCTTTTAATTCATATAAAATCTCATCCATTTCAAATGCCGCTGTTATAGTTTCGATTAGCACAGTCGCTTTAATTGTTCCCACCGGAATACCAAAACGCTCTTGTGCATATACAAAAATATCGTTCCAAAGCCTTGCCTCTAAATGACTTTCAAGCTTTGGTAAATAGAAGTATGGACCAGTTCCTCGAGCCAATAGCTCTTTCACATTATGATAGAAATAAAGACCGAAGTCGAAGAAGCTGCCAGAGATAGAATTCCCGTCAATATGCACATTCTTCTCCATTAAATGCAGGCCACGAGGGCGAACAATTAGAACCGCTGTTTCTTCGTTTAATCGATACAGCTTTCCAGTTTCAGGCTGTGTAAAGGAGATTGTTTTACGGACTGCATCTCGCATGTTCAATTGACCATCAATCATATTTTCCCATGTAGGAGAAGTTGCGTCCTCAAAGCATGCCATAAACATCTTTGCACCAGAGTTAAGAGCATTAATGACCATTTTCCGATTAACAGGGCCCGTGATTTCTACTCGTCGATTCTGCAAATCCTTTGGAAGAGGAGCAATCGTCCAATCGGCTTCACGGATATGTTTCGTCTCTTCTAGGAAGTTAAGAGACGCACCCTTACTTAGCTTTTCCTGACGGTCTCTCCGAGCAATCAAGAGCTCTTTACGTCGCTCATCAAATTTTTGATGAAGAGATGCTACGAAGTCTAATGCTTCCGGTGTCAGAATCTCCTTGAGGCCCTCCACCTCTTCTCCAACAATTTCTATATTTTTTACTGTCGTTTGTTCCATGCCCTATGCCTCCATTCTATAATCAAGCAAACTGCGCTACTTCCGTAGAGCCTTTCATTGCTGTTGTAGATGATGTTCCACCAGAGATCACTTGTGAAACCTCATCGAAGTATCCTGTACCAACTTCACGTTGATGCTTCGTAGCCGTGTAGCCCTTCGATTCATTCGCAAATTCTGCTTGCTGAAGCTTAGAGTACGCTGCCATTCCGTTTGTTTTATAGTCATGAGCAAGCTCAAACATACTGTGGTTCAATGAGTGGAAGCCGGCTAATGTTACGAATTGGAACTTGTAGCCCATCTTTCCTAGCTCTACTTGATATTTTGCAATCGTTTCTTTGTCTAGGTTCTTTTCCCAGTTGAAGGATGGTGAGCAGTTATACGCTAACATTTTGCCTGGATATTTTTCATGGATGGCATCTGCAAATTGTTTTGCTTCCTCTAAGCTAGGGTGGGATGTTTCACACCAAACTAAGTCTGCATATGGTGCATAAGCTAAACCACGGGCAATCGCTTGGTCAATCCCTGCTTTTGTACGATAAAAGCCTTCTGGCGTTCTTTCTCCTGTAATAAATTCATGGTCACGTGGATCTATATCGCTTGTAACCATATCTGCTGCATCCGCATCCGTACGAGCAATAATAATGGTTGGTACCCCACATACATCCGCTGCTAAGCGAGCTGCAGTTAAGTTACGGATAGCATTTTGTGTAGGGAGTAACACTTTTCCTCCTAAATGACCACATTTCTTTTCAGATGCCAGTTGGTCCTCTAAATGGACTCCAGCTGCTCCTGCTTCAATCATTCCTTTAATAAGCTCGAATACATTTAGTGGACCACCAAATCCTGCTTCTGCATCCGCAACAATAGGAGCAAACCAATCAAACTCTTCTTCTCGGCCTTCTGCTTGGTCAATTTGGTCTGCACGTTGCAGTGCCTGGTTGATACGTTTTACAACAGCTGGCACACTATTTGCTGGATATAAGCTTTGATCCGGATACATTTGACCTGATAAGTTTGCATCCGCCGCCACTTGCCATCCACTTAGGTAGATAGCCTGCAATCCCGCTTTCACTTGCTGAACAGCTTGGTTACCAGTTAACGCACCTAGAGCATTGATAAAGTCCTCCTTATGAAGAGAATTCCATAGGCGCTCTGCTCCTTTTCTTGCTAATGTATATTCAATTTGAAGAGAGCCTCGTAGTTTAATAACATCTTCAGCAGAATATGGTCGCTCAATCCCTTTCCAACGCTCCTCACTCCATTGCTTTTGTAGTTCTTCTACTTGTTGTTGTCTTTTTGTCATTCATAACACACCTCTCTACTAATTTTTGGATTTCTATTCTTTTTACTGTATCATAACAGTTAACTTTATTATAATGTAATATATAACAGAATAGAAACAATTGTATGAGTATTTGGATAAAATGCATAATTTTGGGGATGAACGAAAAATAAGCGTGATGAGTCATAAAATTTTCAAAGGGGTGTAGTGATGGAAATTACCAAAGACCAATTAAAGAAGTATGGCAATCTATTAGAGGAGTGGATTCCAAAGGAGGCTTCAATCGCTATCGCTTCACAAGGACAGTACATTTATTATGGAGCTGGGATTCAGGATTTGCAGATAGCAGAGGGACAATTAGTAGAGAAGGGAAGTATTGCAGATCTTGTTATACAGACCGGGAAAAGAGCAGAAGCTACAATGGACATGACATTATATGGTTTGCCATATTACGGAATCGGCTACCCAATCGAGCTAAATGGCGAACAAGCCGCACTCATTGTAATCCTTCCTCCAAATCACACTGTTACAGTAACACCACCCGTTCACTTTCTTACCGGAAAACGAGAGGAAGAATGGAAGCCAATTTCTATCGAGAGGATTTCACACATCGAGAGCCTCCAAAAGAAGACATGGTACTACGCTGAGGAGAAACCATATAAGATTAACACTGCTCTCAAGGAGCTAGAACGAAAACTGCCAGCCCAATTTTTACGAATACACAGATCGTATATAGTAAATATTGATTTTATTGATAAAATCGTTCGTGATTTTTCCTCTAATTTAGTGATTGTATTACAGAGTGGCAAAGAGCTGCCAGTTAGCCAATCCTATTTAGCTAGCGTGAGAGAAACTTTAGGGTTTTAAAAAGGGGCACTCTTTAGTACCTTTCTTATGTTATTACTTAAACAGCAAACAAATACCCCAAGATAACTAAAATTCACCGAAAAGGAAGCGTAATAAAATCCTGGTAGAAGTAGATAATAAAGAAACAAACAGTAATTTACCTATAAAAATTACGGTGATTGATTCGCAACAAATCAACCAAGACTATGGGAAATCTTATGTTACAGTTAGAATAGTATCAACTACTACGATTGGGTTAGGGGATTATAGCATGTATGAGACAAGATGGGCTACAGAGGGAGAAATATCACTTCTAGCAGATTATTGGTACAGGATGGCTTGTGAAATGGGCGAATGTGACGGGATACCAAAACCAGATTTACAGAGAGCAGAAGAGGTAAAGAACCTGTTTGTTAAAGAATATAAATCAGGTAATTTATCGTTCAGAGTTGCTGTAGATCAAGAAGATAACATCGTCGCTTGTGCAGGAGGTTTAGTCAGAACAGAGTATCCCTTCCCACTTGCCCCTGAACAAAGCCTGTTTGGTTGGGTGATATCTGTTTATACGTTAAAAGAACATCGTAGTAATGGATTAGCACACAAATTAGTAGATGAAATCTGTTCATGGCTCCAACAAAAAGGAGCAAAAAAAGCGAGACTATGGGCGAGTTCAGCTGGTCGAACTGTCTACGAGCATCTTGGATTTCAGAATATGACGGATATGACGAAGAATCTTTTATGATAAGAATTTAGAGTGATAAGGCAAGAATAAAAGGACCGATTTTTGTTGCTTCGGTCCTTTTTTGTGTTTTTACTTTACACTCTTCATAATGGGGGTTGCCCTATGGTAATGGCAAGGTCTTTTCCTCTATATGGCTCTCTGGTAACGATAAAGTATCATTGTCGTAGACAAATAACTGATAAGTGAACGTACCATCGTCATTTACTTTTACAGACATTACTTCCTCTTTATTCGTTAATTCGGTGATAACAGGCTTTAGCTCATTTTTCTCAATATCTAATATATATAGCTCTCCACCCATACTCACTGTCCCGAAACCAAAACCAATAATTACGAATAATTGGTGATCGTCTATCCAAGCTACTCCCTTTGGTGTATATTGTGGGTACTTTTCAGATTCTAATAGCTTAAAAATGATAGATTGTTTTGTTTCGGTATTCTCTATTACTAGAGTAGCAACACCTTCCTCTATAACTTTTTCTCCTTTTCCTTCAATCGTTGTTTGAAGTTTCCCATTTGGCGATATCTCCCATGGTGTATGAAAGTTAGGCTTGTAATTGGAGGTGGTCGTCTTTTCAAAAGCTGCTGGTGTTTCTTTATTGAAAGAATGCTCTGCATACGTAATACCAATAATCTCTTCTGTATTATTTACTACATAATCCTCGGCATCCCAATCCCAACCTTCTGCAACGCCTTTTATATAGCCATATTCCGGAGCATAGTAGCTCATTTTTCGGTAGCCATCTGCCTCCGTCTGCACTACCATCACATCTGTAAAAGTGCCTAAAGGAGTTGTTAATTCTTCGTCTAATGAAATAATCACCCCTTCACCAAACAGTCCGCCATAACCAAACTGACTTCCTACCTCAAAAGGTGCTGCTAGGAATAACTCAATAGAGGTTAACGCTTCTAATTCTTCAAATGTCATATTTGATGGAGATCTACCATCAATATTTTCTCTATAAACTAAGTCCATTTTGTTATCTTTGAAACGAAAAATCTGCTCGAAGGTTGTTCCCGTATTTTCAATTATTTGCTGTAAATAGTATTGGTTAATCCATTTTGACTTAATAGTAGATCCGCTATTTTCGTAACCTCCATTGAAGGTAGAGGTGCTATTGCTCGGAAAATAAGTTCTTAGTGCCCAAGTCTGGTCAACCTCCTCTTCCAGTGGGAGCCCTTCTGATATTTCTGGTTCCTCTTCAACAGGATCTTCGACAGGTGGAATTACTTCAGTCGGTTCCTCTGAGGGTTGAATCTGCTTTTCACCTAGAATACTTGGTATGAGCAAAATACTAGCTGCTGTTAGTAAACTGACAAAAGCAACAATTGTTGTATAATAGATCAATTTCCCAGATTTTCTTTTTGGATAGTCCCTCTTGTTGTTTTGTACGTTCTCTTGCACTCTTGCCGCCCGGTCGGTGGTATCTCCCATCTTCCTTAAAAGCTGCTGCTTTATTTCATTCATGAACAAGCACCTCCCATTCACCATGCTTCAATTGTTCCTTCAAGAGTGACCGTGCCTTTCGGAGTCTAGTCTTTACTGTATTGTCTGAAATCGTAAGGAGCTGTGATACTTCTAGGATGGAAAGCTCTTCAAAATAATAATGAATAATAACCTCTCGATATTTTAATGGAAGCTGGAGTACTGCCTCCGCTAGCTCTAGTTTTTCATCCTTCTCCACTATGCGATTTCTTCCTTTTTTCGATGGAGCTTTAAATGAATTCGTTAGCATTTGAGTTCGATAGCGCCAGCTTTTCAAATAATCCTGGGATCGATTGATCGTCATTTTGGCAAGGTATGTCTTGAGAGAGGCTCGCTCTTCAAATTGCTCAAATTTTTGATAGTAGGATAAAAAGACGTCCTGCACAATATCCTCTGCAGCTGGCCACTCCTTTACATACAGATAAGCCAGTCTTAGTAAGTAGTCCGTATGGTCTTGCATGATTTCCTGGAATTGCTGTTCCTCTAAATAACGGTTCACCCTCACTCCCCCTTTCCTCTCTTTACTAAATAGACGAGGCTACTATGTATGGCGTTTTAGAAAAATAAAAAAATTATCAGAAGTATGTGCAGGACATTTAAGACCTATAAAAAAAAGCAGATTCTATAAGAATCCACTTATGTAAGAGTTGAGATTATTTCCTCGTCCTTCACCTCTATTAAATATTTCGCTAACACTTCTTCTTTTCCTCCATGCTTATCGTACCAAGCCTTCACTCTCTTCACATGTTGCATGTTGCTACTAATTGTTTTTTCGATTTTCACATAATCCTCGTAGCTATCGTATTCCCAAATAGCGAAAATCTCTACCCCGTCTTCCCTTTCCTTCATCCAGCGTCCTACCAAGCGTGAGCCATTCCTTAATTGTTCAGGTAGATTGGTTTCATTAAAATGCTCATTAAAGCTTTCCACTATTTCTAGCTTCACCAGATAATGCTTACGACGATAAAACATACAATATTCCCCTTCCTGACTATCGGTAAAATAGAATTGTTGCTACTAGTGAATCTCGTGAAATTTAAAAGTGCTACAATCACTGGGATTTTTGCTACAATTAGCCTCTTTTTTGCTACAATGAACTCCATTTTTGCTACAATCATTTCCCTAGGGACTCCGGAAACTCAAAAGTGCTACAATCAATTCGATTTCTGCTACAATCACGCTCGTTTTTGCGACAATGAACCCCGTTTTTGCTACAATCAATTCCCTAGAAGCTCGATGAAACAAAAAGTGCTACAATCACTGCGATTTTTGCTACAATGGACCCCGTTTTTGCTACAATCCATTTCTCGAATAACGCCTGATGACAAAACTGCTAGAATTCTCCTTATTTAGACGCTTCCAAATACATTTAGTTCCATTTTTCTGACTACTCACTGTTTAGACAGCTCAACGAAAGGAAAGTAATAGAATAGGGAGGTTCTATAACGAAGGTATTATTAGTATTGGGGAGCATAGTGGCTCCGATTGTGATGTATGCACTTTATAAGAAGAAGGTTTTTCGCTTCATTTTTAATGTATTGGCTATACTTTCAGCACTTATTTTTGGGAATATCGCTTCGCTATCCATTCATCAGATTATCGTGGATGATGCCGTTTTTATGACCACGATTCACGGAATCTTTTTAAATCCATTTTTCTTAATTTCCGGTGCTTATCTCGGTGTTTACTTGTTGTATCGTTTAATTGTCATCACCCTTCACGAAAAATAAAAAAAGTGTAAACAAGTTCGCTACTTGCTTACACTTTTTTATTTTATTCTTTGTTAAACCATAGCTCGTCTTGATCGTCTACGTCGCCATTATAGTTAATGAGGATTTCATCCCCAGCTTTAATATCTGTATGTGCAAAGAAATCAAAAGTTTGATTTCTAAAATTAATTTCATAGGTTGCATTTGGCTCATAGGAATGATTAAACAGCATTCCATAGCCTAGCAGAATAGCAGATTGCCCAATCCCATATTCAAAAGCATAGTCAGCTAGTAGCGTTTTTTCTATGTGCTCATGCTGTTCGTTTGGATAAGCAATCACCGGTGCTTGATGGAAAAGCTCTCCCTTTTTAATATCCTGTTTTGCAAATACGCCTCTATTAAATTCTCCGTCACTTAGTGGAGATGTTTTTATCTCTATCATTTATTCGCCTACTCACTTTAAAGTTATCTTATTATTGTACCACAAATTGGCACATTTCGCTTGATTATATTAAAGTAGTAGCTGCTTAAGAGGAATATAAATCACTTATAGCTGTACCATCCCGCTGTATTTTACACCGCTTTTTTACTTCCCACTGTTAACAGAACAATACTGCCTAATAACAGGGCAATTCCTATCCAAGAGGTCATACCAAGCACCTCTCCTACCACTACAACCCCTAGCAGTGCAGCCGTTGTTGGTTCTGCCAAAGATAGGGTCAAGGCCGAGGAAGCAGGAATTTGCCGAAGACCAATTCCGTACAGTACATATGCAAGACTCGTTGTGGCCAACCCTAGGTAAACGATAATCCCAATATTGGTTGGACTAATTAACCAGCTCGTGTCCAATAAAAAGAAAAAAGGAAGTAAGAGAACCGCACTAGCAGAAAAAGTCATTGCCACAATCGCAATTGCATCCTCCTTTTCCAGTAGCTTTTTGCTTGTCATTGTATAAACAGCAAAAATCAGCCCAGCTACTAGCGAATAGCCAATCCCGATTGGGTTAATCGTTACCTCTCCCTTTGTCAGAAATAGAAAGAGACAGCCTACAATGGAAAAAGTCGTAGAGATGCCCCAGATTCTAGTTGGTCGCTGTTTAAAAAAGAGCCATTCTATGATGCCTGAAAATACTGGTGCACTTCCTATCGCGACAACGCTTGCAATCGCCACCCCCGTCAATCGGACAGAAGAAAAGAATAAGAGCTGAAATGCGGAGATACAAATTGCAGCATATAGCGTGTACTTCCAAGGCCAGGTAGAGAACTTTATTTTTTTAAATAAAATCATAAAAACTAATAGCGAAAATCCACCGACCGCTGACCTACCAGCACTTATGAGGAAGGGATGCGCGTCGTCCGGTAGAAAAGTTTGAGCTGTGCCTGTCGTACCCCAGAGCATTGCCCCTAGAAGTACAAGTATGTATGGAATTATTGTCATGATTATACACAGACCTTTCCTATGTAATGATAGAAACAGAGATTGAGATAAGGTTTTCTCTCCCTTATACTAATATAGATAGGAGGGATTTGCACATGTATATGACAGTTGAAGAAGTAGCCGCATATTTATCTATGCCTGTGGAGCAAGTCCGAAGATATATAGCTGAAAAGAAAATCCGAGCGGTATTTGACGGGGAACAATACTTGGTAAACAGCTCCCAGTTTGAGACCCATTTTGAACAATTAGAAGAAGTGAAGCAATTAATCGAAGAATGGAGAAATACCCCTATTCCAGAGGATATAGATGTAAAAGACGAAGATTAAATTACGGGGGTGTCCCATAAGTAAAAAACTTATGGGACACCCCCTTCCTTCTTTGACAGGTATCTGCTATGTAGCATTGCTCCTGCGGTGGTCGCATTAAAATGCCACCAGCCTCGTCGCAAAGGGACTTTTCAGACATTTTCTTTGCTCCTGTGGTGGTCGCATCAAAATGCCACCAGCCTCGTCGCAAAGGGCCCGTCTCAAAATGACTTTTCAGACGGGCCCTTTATTATGCAGAAAATTCCATTGCCCAACTTTCCTTTTTTCACTTAATTATTTGGTATATATTGTATTAATTTTCCCAATAGTCTATCATATTGGTAAATAATGCATAGGTTAGGTGAAACCCATGAAGTTAAGACGGACAGCGGCAAAGGCTATTATTATTCAAAATGATTGTCTATTGGTCCTGAAAATTCAGGAACAAGCAGGTACGTATTATATTTTGCCTGGAGGAGGTCAGCATCATGAAGAAAATCTTCACGATGTCTTGAAGCGAGAGTGCATGGAAGAGCTCGGTGCAGAAATAGAAATTCAAGATCTTTTATTTGTTAGAGAGTACATAGGGAAAAATCATGAGGTCGCTGTCTATCATGCGGGTGTACATGTGATGGAATTGATGTTTTTATGCTCACTGAAGGAAGAAGTATTACCTATTGGCTCTAACTTAGATAACGGACAAATTGGGATTGAATGGATTCCACTAGACAAGCTTGATTCCTTTCATTTACTGCCAGCTGACCTTCGTCCTCATCTGATGGCTTATGCAGATGGCATTAAAACGCCTGTTTATGTAGGAGATATTAATTAAACCAATGCAACACTTTAAAATTTCAGTTGACTTCTTACGTTCCGCTCTTTAGAATAATCTTAATTTTATAAATCGATTAAAAAGCTAAGAAGAGAAGAGTAGTGCTGAAATGTTATTCCTAGAGAGCTCCTGTTTGGTGGGATGGAGCATTAACGTTCGTCATGAAAAAAGGCTCGGAGCTTCGCACGGATTTTGCCATACTGGCAATTGATACTGCGACGGGATCTCCCGTTATAGAGATAGGGTATACGTGTAATGCCGTACCCGAAGAGGTTGGTATGGTGACATACCGATAAACTGGGGTGGTACCACGGAGATGAATACTCTCGTCCTCAAGATGAAAATCTTGGGGGTGAGAGTTTTTTTGTTGGGCTGGATTTTAAAAATTGGAGGGAAAATGAATGAATGAACAAATGCTGCGCAGAATAGAAAAACTAGAGAGTCTTCGATCGGCGGATGTACAGGTTTATCCGGAGAAATATTCTATCAATTTCGATTTACTTGATGCGTCACAGCTAGAGGACGGAGCAAATGGAGTTAGAGTGGCAGGGAGAATTATTGGCGTCAGGAGCTTCAGCAAGCTATGCTTCCTAACCATTGCTAACGTTGAAGGGAAGCTTCAGCTTTTATTAAAAAGAGAAGAAATTGGAGAAGCTCTATTTGAGCAATTCCTCCATTCTATGGATATTGGTGATTTTATAGGTGCGGAAGGTACTATGTACACGACGAATACAGGTGAAAAAACGCTTCGCATACAATCTTATGCTTTCCTTGGAAAAGCATTGCGTCCGTTACCTGAGAAATGGCATGGACTGAGCAGCATTGAGCTTCGCTACCGTCAGCGTTATGTGGATTTAATCATGACGGAGGAAACAAAAAATCGCCTACTTACGAGAACAAGGTTAGTCCGCTCTATCAGAAGGTTTTTTGAAGACCATGGTTTTTTAGAGGTTGAAACACCGATTTTACAGCACACTTCCTCGGGAGCAATCGCAAAGCCATTTTCTACCTTTCATCATTCCTTAGATACAGAGCTGAACTTACAAATTGCTCCTGAAACTTATTTGAAAAGGCTGATAGCTGGTGGATTTACAAAGGTTTTTGAGTTTGCTAAATGTTTTCGAAATGAAGGCATAAGTCCCCAGCACTTACAAGAATTCACCATGCTAGAAGGGTATGCAGCCTACTGGAACTACAAAGATACCATGAAACTTATGAGAGAGATGATGTTAACTGTTCTGCAGGAGACATTTCATACAACAACTGTTTCAATCAATGGGCAACCAATTGATTTTTCTTTGGACTGGGAGGTAATATCCTTCCGAGATTTAATATGGAGGGACTGTGCTATCGATATTGACCTTTTTCCTGAAGCATCCGAGTTGTATCAAGCTATCGAAGAGAAAGGTATCTCTCTCGACCATGTGGAGGCCAAACAAATGGGGAGAGGAAACTTAATTGACCTACTCTACAAAAAAGTCTCTAGACCTGCTCTCATTAAACCGACGTTCCTTATAGAGCATCCAATAGACCTTTCACCTTTAGCAAGAGCAAACGACAAAGACAATAGGCTAACCGATCGCTTTCAATTGGTTATTAATGGTGCTGAGGTGATTAACGCTTATTCTGAGTTAGTAGACCCAATCGAGCAAAGAAAGAGATTAGAAACACAGGCTAGGTTAAAAGCAAACGGCGATACTGAGGCGATGGAAATGGATGAGGATTATTTAACTGCGATGGAGTACGGATTGCCTCCCATCTCTGGCTGGGGCTTTGGAATCGAGCGGCTTCTGATGGTATTAACTGATTGTAAAACAATCAAAGATTGTGTTTTCTTCCCGTTAACCAGGAAGGCAAACGATTAATAGTGAATAACTTATGCTTAGGATTTAAATTATTCACACTATTATGTTAATATGTTGATATCTTTTCTGAACGCCTCATATAATCTAAAAAAGAGGTGATTAAATGAAGGTGATTGTTTGGTCCATCCTTGCCGCAGAAATAGGTTTTTGGGTTGTTCTTATACTTGGTCTTATCACTCGATATGCTTTGGAGCGAAAAAGACTTGGGGGTATCCTACTAGCAATCACCCCAATTATTAATTTATTTCTATTGGTCTTTACCTCGATTGATTTGCTAAAAGGCGGAACCGCAACTGAGGTGCATGCCCTTGCCGCTGTGTACCTAGGAATATCCATTGTGTTCGGCAAGAACCTGATACGCTGGGCAGATGAACGCTTTTTATTTTATTTCAAAAGGATAGGCAAAAAGCCGAAGAAAATCGTTGGATACGAATATGCACGCCTCTCTATGAAAGGCTTTGTCCAGCATTTTGTAGCATACGCCATTGGGGCAGGATTTTTATTTCTTTTCATTTATTTAGTGAACGACGCAAGTCGCACTGAAATTTTATCGATTGCCTTAAAAATCTGGTCACTAGTGCTAGTGATTGACTTCTTTATTTCCATTGCATACTTTATTTGGCCTCGGGGAAAAATGGAGGCGCACAAGCAGTAGAAAGTTCGTGAGAGCACTTTATGAGACAAGAATAATGTTTTATTGAGACAATGGCAGAAGCAAGGGGTATCCCATATTAATGGCATACCCCTCTTTAATTTAAATGGATACTTCAACTCCAGGTGATTCTAGTAGCATGTTCCCTTAGATGGTAATAAAAAATCCTGCACGTTTTCCAATAATCTCTGCATAATCCTCTACCATTACACTAGCAGTTGGGTACATTCCTGCACCTGGTCCTACCAATGTCAGCGTACCAATGTAATTTGTGTCTAAAGAAACTGCATTGTTTACTCCTTCAATTGCATAAAGCGGATGATCCGGTCCCACAAGCTGTGGACCAACTGAGGCATATAGGTCCCCGTTTTCATCTTGTTCTATTTCCGCTACATGGCGATAGCGGTATCCCTCCTGCTTTGCTTTTTCTACATCCTCAGAGGATATTTGATCAATCCCAATTACCTGTACATCATCCCAGTTAGGCTGTTTTCCGAATGCTAGCGCACTTAAGATCATTAGTTTTCGAAAAGCGTCCTGACCAGATATATCATTATAAGGATCTGCTTCCGCATACCCTAAAAGCTGTGCTTCTGATAACGCACTCTCAAAGGAGCTTCCTTCCACACGCATTTGAGTAAGAATATAGTTGGAGGTTCCGTTTAAGATACCTTGAATACGCTTAACTGAATTGACCTGTAGTAAGTTTTTTAGTGTCTTAATAATCGGTACTCCTCCAGCTGTAGTAGCCTCAAAACCAACGTACACTCCTCTAGATTTTGCTCTCTCCTGCAGTGGGATGCTGTATTTTGAAAACATTACTTTATTTGCAGTAATAACATGACATCCTTTGTCAATCGCCCTGCATAGATAGCTATATGCTGGCTCTTCATTCACGATGGCCTCAAATACCACTTGAAGTCCCGGTATATTCTCAATATCCTCAAAATCATCCGTGACTAAAACACCTGGTGTCTCAGGTCTTTCCTTCCCTAGATCTCTAATCAGAATTGCACTAATTTCAATGTCTAATCCCAATGACTTTTTTAAGTCTTCTCGTTTTTCATTCACAATGTGATATATACCTTGACCTACTGTCCCAAAGCCTAAGATTGCCGCTTTAATTTTCGCCATGATGTTTCCTCCTCAGAACCCGTACAACCTGAGCCAAATCGTACTGAAGTAAATTTTCCAATCTTTCAACGATTGATTATTTTACTTATTGTAGACCATTTTAACCCAAATCACAACAAAAATTCTATCTAGAGAGGACATTTGTTTTTTCTAGAAGAACTCTACCAAGCGCCTCCTTTAAATCTTCGACTGATTCTAAGCCCACTGATAAGCGAATTAAATCCTCGGTTACACCTGTCTTTACTAAATCCTTTGGAGTCAGCTGCTGATGGGTAGTGGATGCTGGGTGTATAATCAGCGATTTTGCATCTCCTACGTTTGCAACATGAGACCAAATTTCAATATTGTCGATGATTTTTCGACCCGCTTCTTTTCCACCCTTTACTCCAAAGGTTAGAATGGAGCCATATCCTGATGTTAAGTATTTTTTTGCAAGCTCATGAGTCGGGTGACTTTCAAGCCCTAAATAGTTGACCCATGTCACTCCTTCATGCTGTTGTAAGTATTCAGCTATCTCCTGTGCATTTTCATTATGCTTCGGCACCCTTAAATGAAGTGTCTCCAATCCTTGTAAGAAGGAAAAGGCAGCCTCCGGGCTAAGAGAGGGACCAAAATCTCTTAACAGCTGTACTCTCAGCTTAATAGCAAACGCTACATCTGGTACATCAATGCCGTAACGTAATCCATGATAGGTTACATCTGGCTCCGTGAAGCCTGGGAACTTATCAGAGTTCCAGTTAAAATTACCACCGTCTACTACGACTCCACCGATTGTTGTTCCATGACCTCCAATCCACTTTGTTGCAGAGTGAATCACCACGTGAGCTCCATGCTCAATTGGATTGCAGCCATAAGGTGTCGCGAATGTATTATCCACCAGTAATGGAACTCCCACCTCATTTGCAATGCTTGCCACTTTCTCTACGTCCAACACATTGAGACTTGGATTACCGATTATTTCAGCAAAGAATCCCTTTGTTTTGTCCGTAGTTGCTTCTCGGAAGCTTTCTGGATTGGTTGAATCAACAAATTTTACGGTAATGCCGTACCTTGGGAGTGTATGGGCAAATAAATTAAATGTTCCTCCATACAAATTCTCAGCTGCAATTATTTCATCGCCTGCTCCTGCAATATTTAAGATAGAAAAAGCAATAGCCGCCATCCCAGAGGAAAGTGCGACAGCCGCTGTTCCTCCTTCTAATGCTGCAATACGTTGTTCAAACACATCAACTGTTGGGTTCGTAATACGGGAGTAAATGTTACCAGTTTCCTTTAAAGCAAATAAGTTTTGTGCATGCTCCGTGTCTTTAAATACATAGGAAGTCGTTTTGTGAATGGGTACCGCTCGTGAGCCAGTGACAGGGTCCGGTTGTTGTCCACCGTGCAGAAGTAATGTTTCTTTGTGAAGATTAGTCATTTGAATTCCTCCAATTTAGTAGTTTAGATGGAATGCTGGAGGCCTCGAGAGGATATTGAACAAGAAAACCCCTCTTCTAGTAATGAGAAGAGGGGACTGTTTGACTTGTTCCTCCTCTTATCTTCCAAATCCAACTAAATGGATTTGTAGGATGTAGCACCTTCCAGTAAAAACTGGGGTTGCTGGACTTCGTAGGGCCTATTCCCTCGGTCTCTCTTGATAAGAGTATTTGGTTTGTATTTCCATCTTGTTACACAGTTTAGCTCCTCTTCTTTTATTCGTCAAGGAAAATAGTTAAAATTCTGAAACTTTTTTGTTCTTACACTCGTTTAATAAAAGGAATACCTTGGAAAGGGGGAACGTAAAATGAGTATTTGGGTATATGGAGTTGCAACTCTTTTCATCGGATATCTTCTTGGGTCAATTCATGGTTCGAAACTAGCACAATTTTTTAGTGGTGTGAATATTAAAAAGGAAGGCCTAAATAATTCTGGTGCATCTAACGCAACCATTGTACTTGGCTGGAAATATGGCATTCTTGTTGGGGTAATCGATATATTAAAAGGCGCCGTTATGATCATTGGCGTTCGATTGTTTGCTCAATATACAGAGATTTTTTCTCCTGCACAGTTAGATTTTTTACTCTATTTAGCTGGGGCTGCTGTAATCCTAGGACATAACTTTCCTATTTACACACGCTTTCAAGGAGGAAAAGGTACTGCTTCCATTATCGGAGTATTACTTGCATTGCATTGGCCGGTAGGGCTTGCCGCATTACTGCTACTTATAGCAATCACTATTATAACGGACTATTTATTAATCGGAGTTTTTGCATTTTACATCGTTTTCGTAGCAGCATCTTTCTGGGTAGCAGACGGATTAGGTCCTGTCATAGTTGCCAGCTTTCTGTTCTTGATGGCCCTTCTACTTCATCGCGAGAATGTTCAGCGACTAATGAAAAAGGAAGAGCGAACACTTTCATCCGTTATTAAGAAGAAAAAGCCTTCAACCTAAGGAGCATACATGAAAAGAAAAATGAGGTGGATTGTGCTAGTACCCGTTTTTATCACCTTTTTTGTTGGAGGAGGATTATGGTTACTAACTGGCAAATGGCTAGAGGATGGACTTAAGCCAGCAGCAGATGGCACAAATGAATATGCAATCGTATTAGGAGCAAAAGTCAAAGAAGGAAATATCCCATCCTTGGCACTTCGTTATCGACTAGAAGCCGCTTTGGAATATGCCCAATCATATCCACACATCAAACTAGTAGTCTCTGGTGGTCAGGGACCTGATGAGGATATAGAAGAAGCAGTTGTAATGAAAGAATACTTGGTCGAACACGGGATTGAAGAGGAAAGAATCATTCTGGAAAATAAATCTACCTCTACTTATGAAAATCTACTATTCTCTCAGGAGATTCTGCCTGATGACGTGGAAGCTGTCACTATCATCACTAGTGATTTCCACTTGCAACGGTCCAAGATAATTGCCGAGGGGCTTGGTTGGGATGCAGACGTAGTTCCTGCCGAGACACCACCAGTAACCGAGGCAAAGCTGAGACTAAGGGAACGTGTAGCATTACTAAGGACATTTATCACTGGACAATGAAACTCTGCCTATGTGGACGGCAGAGTTTTTTAATTGGAGTAAGGGGTGGGGCAGCTAGGATTATTGATTTTCCGCTTCCTACTGGTGGGTTGGCCGTTACTCTCAGTTAGGCGTCGGTTACTCTCATTCGGTGATACTTTATTCTCGGATGGCTTCCCGTTATTCTCGCTGGGAGGCTATTGACTCTCATTCAGCTGATTTACTCTCGTTCGAGGTTACTTTACTCTCGGATAAGGCGAAGTTACTCTCACTCGATTTCCACCTCTTACTGGGTCAGCCGTTACTCTCGCTCGGAGGCTATTTACTCTCACTCAATTTCCCACCTCTTACTGGGTCAGCCGTTACTCTCAGTTAGGCGGTGGTTAATCTCATTCGGTGACACTTTATTCTCGGATGGCTTCCCGTTACTCTCGCTCGGAAGCTATTTACTCTCATTCAGCTGATTTACTCTCGTTCGAGGTTACTTTACTCTCGGATAAGGCGAAGTTACTCTCACTCGATTTCCACCTCTTACTGGGTCAGCCGTTACTCTCGCTCGGAGGCTATTTACTCTCACTCAATTTCCCACCTCTTACTGGGTCAGCCGTTACTCTCAGTTAGGCGGTGGTTAATCTCATTCGGTGACACTTTATTCTCGGATGGCTTCCCGTTACTCTCGCTCGGAAGCTATTTACTCTCATTCAGCTGATTTACTCTCGTTCGGAGGCTATTTATTCTCGGATAGAGCAATTTTACTCTCACTCGATTTCCAATTCTTACTGCTCTAGACGTTACTCCCTGTTCCATCTCCGCCTTACTAATTAGAATATTCTACTACTTAGAAGACCAATTCCCCTATTCAAACAACGATACCTTTATCTCTTTACCCATTCCGTATACTAGCTGTGCATGAAGCTGGCCTCTATGGTGATAGAGGTGAGCTACAATCTCTAGCAGCCATTCAAATCTTGAGTAGGTAGCCCCCCAATAGGAGGTTGCCTGCTCCTCCAATTGATTTTCGGAATATGCTTTATAGGTTGCAGATAGATAAGCAAAGTTTTCTAGTGCTGCCCTTTTTAAATCCTCTACACTTTCGAATTTTAAATAGGAATAGAATTCATTCATCTCTTCCTGTCTATAGCCATTTGCGATAAGGAGATCCGCCTTGCAAATCGTTACCAGATGTTCCAGCTGCTCCTGGATCGACCGCTTTTCAGAAGATGGTCTTACCGACAACTCTTCCTCTGTTAGCTGTTCCATGATAACTAAGACACTATCTAACGCAATTTTTATTTGATTCAAAGCACTGTCACAATAATGATTCATACATTTTTACGCGCCTTTATAATAAAGGTCGGCGGAAGAAATTCCGCTTTTTGATTGGAATACCATTTAGTTGGTGGAGTCTCTCCCTCCGGCATTACAACGTCATCGACTACTTTTTCGATGGCAAAGCCACATTCTATCAGTGTATTAATATATGTACTCAGCTTCCGATGGAACGTAATTACTTCACTATGCCACGCTTCGTTATATTCCGGTCCTTCTTGATTGTATGACTTCTGGAAATAAAATCTCTCTTCTCCATAGGTAATCCGATCATGTAAGGGATGCTCCCAGCTAAAAATGAAAACTCCTCCAGGCTTTAAATAACTTGCAACGTTGGATAGAGTTTTCTTTAAATCCACGGTCCAGCCTAGAGCATAGATTGAGTAGACAACATCAAAATATCCCACAGGAAGCCCCGGATTTTCCTCCATCGGTGATTCAAACAATGACACTTTTACCGACTGATTCGCCAGTACATTCGTGGCAGTCTCTATCTGTTTCGTGGACATATCTAGACCCCACAGCTCACTTGCACCATTCTTACTCATATACTGCAGAGAATGCCCACTGCCACAACCTATGTCTAACACATTTCTTCCCTGCAAATCACCGAACAGCTGAAGTATATCCTCTGATGGTGCATATGGACCATAATCTGGTAGTGCCGTTCTACCAAAGAAGCGTTCCGCCGATTTTTCCCAGCCCGCTTTATTTATTGCTAACATATCATTCATGTACATTCCTCCCCATAACCCCATTCTATAAGGTATGTTTCCATTCCTTCTTGACGGAGAATACATTCACGTAATAAAGAAGTTCTTATCTTACAGGACTTACTAATAGTAATTCTTATTTCATAGACTCTCGTACTTTTTCAGGAATCATTACTACTTCTGTTTGTAAATGAACCGGTTTGTATGTTTTATCGATACACTCTTCCCAATATTCAAGGTGCTTTTTATCAATCCAGTGTTCTGATTCCTCCACCTCGATTCCGTCGGTCCCTTGAACAGAGTACCAATATAGATACTCTTCTCCGTTTAAGATTTCTCGAAAAATCGTCTCGACATACATTTTTTCGCCTTCGAGTGTCATCAGAACATCTTCCATATTTTCGTTTAAGTAGCCTAACCACTCATTTACTTTTTCTGTTTTACCTGGTTTCACTCTAAATCTCGTACACTCTATATTCATTCTCATTCATCCCCTTACACTTTCATTCGTTAATATTCTTACACCATCTCTTTTTATCAGCTCTTCACCCAGTAGACGCTCCCATCGTCCTTTCGATCTAAAAATCCATACTGGATAAGGTAGCGGCGTAATGTTACATAGTCATCATAGATGCTTTTTAATACCTCATTGACTTCTTTTTCTGTGTAACTTTTTCCTTCTTCGAACCGTTTAATAATTACTCGCAGGACACCAAGCTTCTGCTTTTCCTTTTTCGGAAATTTGACCAGCATCCCTTCAACACCTTGAGGAAATAGCTTTTTCTCAAGCACTTGCTGCTCTTCCTGCGTCATATTGTATCGGTCATCCACCATCGTTGCATTCTTATGCGGAGCAAGAAATGCTGGGGCATGTAGATCCTTTTCCTTTAACAGCTCCATCAAGGTCAAAAATATTTTCGCTTGTCGCTCCTTTTCCTTTAATACAAAACGATGATTACGTATAGTAGAAGCGCTACCAATTTGAAGCTCCTGCTGAATCTCTTTGTCATTTTTCCCTTCATAAAAGAGAGCTAGCAGGCTATTTTGATGATCTGTTAAACCAGTAACCTTCTTATTCAACCCTATTAAATATTGAAAAACAGATCCGTGCTTTTCCTCAATATGAAGCTTTGTATAGCGCTCCGCCTCGTATAACACTTCTTCCTTGGGATAAATAATTCCCTTTTCAATTTTTTCTCCGCACAGTAAGCACTCAAATGACTCGGAACTCTCTGTATACCCCCTCTTCAGCTCCTCCATATTGGCGTCCCAAAAGTTTTCTATTAACTCCACGAACAAACAACCCCTTAAAATGTTTGATTTTTTATAAACATATTATATAATTGTCTATATAATGTCAACTGACAATTTAATGTATTGAGATTTATCTGAAAATAAAGCACAATTAGAAGGAATATAGTTATTCCAAAGGGGGAAAAACATTGGTTACTTTTAAGGATTATGAGTATAAGAGACCCGAATTAGTGGAAATGAAGACAAACTTTCACGGTCTTTTATCTAAGTTAAAGGAAGCTTCTACGTTAGAGGAACAAAACAGCATTATCGAAGATTTAAATACTATTCGCAACAATTATTCTACACAAGCCAACTTGGTGTACATTAGAGCTTCTATCGATACACATGATGAGTTTTATCAAAAAGAGAGAGATTATCTTGATGAAACTGGACCAGAGGTAGAGGAGCTAATCACAGAGTATTATAAAATTCTAGTAGCTTCGCCTTTCCGTAAAGAGCTAGAGGAAAAATGGGGAAGCCAACTATTTGATCTAGCAGAGTTTCAAATAAAAGCCTTTTCTCCTGAGGTAATTGGCCTAATGCAAAAAGAAAATAAACTAAGCTCGGATTATTCAAAGCTAGTGGCTTCTGCACAGGTCGAATTTGAAGGTGAAATATACACACTGGCTCAATTAGGGAAGTTTACTGAGTCAACAGATCGCGAAACACGTAAAAAAGCAAGAGAAACATCAGCTAGCTTCTTCTCTGATAATGAAGAAAAGTTTGATGATATATACGATCAATTAGTAAAAACACGTCATGAAATTGCGACAAAGCTTGGCTATAAAAACTTTGTAGAGCTTGGTTATGTTCGCATGAATCGTATCGATTATGATGCAGCTATGGTGAAAAACTTCCGTGATCAAGTAAAGGAATTTATTGTCCCATTAACTACAAAGCTGTATGAGCGTCAAGCGAAGCGCATTGGCGTAGAAAAGCTAAAATTCTATGATGAACCACTTAACTTTTTAACAGGAAATGCTACACCACAGGGTTCTCCTGAATGGATTATTGAAAATGGCAAGAAAATGTATGAAGAACTTTCTCCAGAGACGGCTGAGTTTTTCCAATTCATGATTGATCGTGATTTGATGGATTTAGTTGCGAAAAAAGGGAAAGAGGCTGGAGGCTATTGTACCTTCATCGAGGACTATGAATCTCCATTTATTTTCTCCAACTTCAATGGAACGTCAGGAGACATTGATGTCTTAACACACGAAGCTGGTCACGCCTTTCAGGTTTACTCTAGCAGAAATATCGGAATCCCAGAATATCTATGGCCAACCTTTGAATCAGCAGAAATCCACTCGATGAGTATGGAATTTTTCACATGGCCTTGGATGGAGCTTTTCTTTAAAGACCAAACGGAAAAATATAAGTTTGCTCATTTAAGTAGCGGTCTTCAATTCCTTCCATATGGTGTGGCAGTAGATGAATTCCAGCACGTTGTGTATGAAAATCCTGAAATGACGCCTAAGGAAAGAAAGGCTGCTTGGAGAGAAATCGAAAAAGCTTACTTACCACACCGTGACTATGATGGAAATAGCTATTACGAAAATGGTGGTTTCTGGCATAGACAAGGTCACATTTTTGGTAGCCCATTCTATTACATTGACTACACATTGGCTCAGATCTGTGCGTTCCAATTCTGGAAGCGTTCTAGAGAAAATCATGAGGAGGCTTGGAAGGATTATCTTCACCTTTGCTCACTTGGTGGCTCCAAATCCTTCACAAAGCTAGTAGAAGAAGCGAACCTTATTTCTCCATTCGAGGATGGCTGCGTAGAGTCAGTAATTGGCACTATAGAAGAATATTTAAATAGCGTAGATGACGCAGCTCTTTAATAGCATGATTGTTTTATAAGAAAGGGTGTCCTATAAGCAGAAAACTTATGGGGCACCCCTTCCTTCTTTGTGTATTATTGCTCCAGCTTTAGTCAGATCTATCCTTTTTGCAAAGGACCCCTCTCTAGATAGTTTTCAGAATTCCCTTTTTTTACTTGTATGGAAGGAAATTTTCACTATACTCTCGAAAATAAAATAGAAGAAAAAGGAGGCTTATTTTGTGAATAAAATCATTGCAATACTAGCAGGAGTAATGGGGATTATTTATATTTTCTTTATTCCAGCAGAGCCGGTCGGCACCAAAATTTTCTTTAAATTAATACCTATGCTTCTTATTATTCTTTATGCGCTGCTACAGCCAGCTGGGACACCAAAAAACTATAAAACGCTAATCGTTACTGGTTTATTTATCTGTATGCTTGCTGACGGTCTTATTTATTGGTTTATCATTGGTTTAATTACCTTTTTAATCGGTCATATTTGGTATATATTTGCGTTTCGCAAGATTAAAGCAAAGTCAATCCCAAAGTGGGCTGCTGCTCTATTGCTTGCATATGGTCTCATTATGGTAATCTGGTTAGCCGGAACATTATGGAGAGACGGAGATATGGTCCTTGCTGTTGCGGTAGTGTTATATATCGCAGTCATTCTTACGATGGGTTGGAATGCAATCCAAACCGGCAACAAATTAGCCATTGTCGGAGCTATTTCTTTCATTTTTTCCGATTCCATTCTAGCGATTAATAAATTTATCATGGAGGTGCCGTACTCTCACGCCCTCATCATGATTTCCTATTACGGAGCTCAATTTTTATTCGCCCATAGTATTTACGCCCATTATTCCGCTTCTCGGAATAATCTGTTAAAATAAAGACATGCTTTGCACCAATGGAGGAGACTTTTACACATGAAAAATACTTTAATTGACCGTTTAACTCGCTACGCTAAAATTGATACGCAATCGGATGCCGCAAGCCCAACATGCCCTTCGACAGAAGGACAATGGGATTTACTGCATTTATTACAAAAAGAATTAGAAGAGCTTGGAATGGAAGAAATCACATTAGATGAAAATGGCTATCTTTTCGCATCTCTTCCAGCTAATACAGATAAAGAAGTCCCTACAATCGGCTTCTTAGCGCATGTCGATACAGCAACAGACTATACAGGGAAAAACGTGAAGCCTCAAATAATCGAGAGCTATGACGGGAAAGATATTCAACTAAACGAGTCTACTGTGATGACGGTTGCTGACTTTCCGGAATTAGAGAATTATGTAGGTCATACTTTAATGACAACAGACGGTACCACACTTCTTGGCGCCGACAATAAAGCCGGAATTGCCATTATTATGACTGCAATGGAATACTTCCTTCAAAACCCAGAGGTGAAGCACGGGAAGATTCGTGTGGCATTTACGCCGGACGAGGAAATTGGACGTGGACCTCATAAGTTTGATGTAGAGAAGTTTGGTGCGAAGTATGCGTATACAATGGATGGCGGGCCACTTGGTGAGCTTCAATATGAAAGCTTCAATGCTGCCGGCGCTAAAGTAATCACATACGGAAAGAGCGTTCATCCTGGATCTGCGAAGGATAAAATGGTCAACGCTATTACCATCGCAACAAAATTCCAAGCTCATATGCCAGAGGATGAGGTTCCAGAAAAGACAGATGGCTACGAGGGATTCATCCATCTCATGAAGTTTAATGGAGACGTAGAGAAAACGGAATTAAGCTATATCATCCGAGACCATGACCGCGTAAAATTTGAAGCGAAAAAACAGTTGTTCCTTGATACTGCTGAAAAATTAAAGGCGGCTTATGGAGAAAAAGCAATTGAAGTAACTGTAAATGACCAATACTACAATATGGGAGAGAAAATCACTCCTGTAATGGAAATCGTAGATATCGCAAAGGATGTCATGATCGATTTAGGAATTGAACCTTTAATCATCCCAGTTCGAGGAGGAACAGATGGTTCTCAGCTCTCCTTTATGGGAATGCCGACACCAAATGTCTTTACTGGCGGAGAAAACTATCACGGGAAGTATGAATACATCTCAGTGGATGCCATGGAAAAGGCTACAGAAGTAATGAAGGGGATTATCCAATCCTTCGAAAAACAAGCTTAATTTTTAAAGCGTCAGACCCACCGAGGAGTCTGACGCTTTTTTATTAGATCGCTTCTTTCGTGAAAGAACTAGTAACTTTTTTATAGCTAAATGCAAATACTGCAAATGCCAATACTAGGAACGCTAGTAATACCATCAGCAATACAAACGCATTCGCCATTAGGTACGGCGTATCCCCTAATGAGATAATTCCTTTAAAGCCTGCATTTGAGTAAGTTAACGGTAAGAATTTACTTAATGTTTGTAAGTTCTCAGGCAGCATAGGGATCGGAAGGTTTGATCCTGTTGTAGATAACTGCAATACGATAAATGCAAGGGCTACAAAACGGCCGATGTTTCCACCTACTGCTACCAAGAAGAATATAATCGCCATGAAAGTCAAGCTCACGAAAATCGTGAACAGAATGAACAGCCCGGCGTTTGCAACATCCAGCTTGAGGAATAATAGCGTAAACAAGGATACGAATAGCCCTTGCGCTACCGCAAAAATAGAAAGCTGTAGTAGTTTGCTTGTATACCAGCTAACAACCGATCCCGGTAATACAGCTGGACGCTTGAAGTCTACTATAAAGGACAGTACTAGCATGCCTACAAACAATGCCAAGGAAATAATATAAGGCGCTGTTGAATCACGATAGAAGCTATAGCCGTTAACTGTATCCCCCTTCAATTGAACAGGATTTGCAAACATCGCAATATTGTTGTCTCCAACTTGAATAGCACTTACTTGGTCACGCCCACCTGTAAGCCCAGTGTTCAACTCTTGGCTTCCACTCTGGAGCTTCGTTGCTCCATCGTTTAAAGAATTAACCCCTAACGTAATTGTTTCCCAACCTACTGCTACTGTTTGGTTGCCCTCACTAATTTGAGATAGTCCAGTTTTTAGGTCAGAAACAGCATTAGTGATTCTATTCCAAGAAACAGTGAGAGAAGAGTTCCCATTAGCCACTTGGTTTGCACCAGATTTCAGCTTATCAATACCAGCTACTGCGGAGGTTTGTCCTGCTACAAGCTGATTTAAACCGCCATCTAGCTGCTTAGAGCCAGCTGTTAGTTGATTCACACCAGCCACAACCGTGTTAGCTCCTTGCTGTAAAGGCTGAACCTGTTGGTCGAATTGGACTAACCCTTGAGAGATTTTTTCGCTTGTCCCAACTAAAGTGAGAAAATCTACGTCCTTCGCAAGCTCAGGATGCTTCGCTAAGTATGCCTTCAACCCATCAGTTAGTTGCTGAGAGCCACCTGAAAGCGTTTTCGTTGTTTCTGTCACTTTCGTTATGCCAGCAGCTAGCTGCTCCGTCCCCGGCTTTAATTGTTTTTCTAGTCCTGCTGTCAAATTAGCACTGCCTGCTTTAGCAGATTGTAAGCCTGCTAACACTTGCTCAGAGCCTGCTTTCAAGGAATCTACACCCGTTGCTAATTCTTTAGAACCTGCAGCAAGTCTTCTGATATCTCCTTCTCCACCCTTGATAGAGTTTAATAACTGCGAAGCTCCTTGCTCTGCAGTTTGAGCACCAGTTGCTAGTGTTTGAATGTCACCTGACTTCTCATTTAAAGATTGAAGTAATTGATTAGTCCCATTAGAGAGAGTCGTGGTCCCTTCATAGATTTGGTTAGATCCGTCCGCACCACTAGCAAAGCCATTCGAAATATCTCCAAAACGAGCAAATAATGTACGAGTATATGTTTCTGTAATCTTATTTCCTAGCTGTTCTCTTAGCTTCTCCGTAGCGCTTTTGGTTACTTGAGATGCCATAAAATTTAGCCCCTCATTTTGTGTATAAAGAAGCTCCGGGGTTTCAGGATTTGCATCTAATACAGTAGAAACCTTTTTAGAGAAATCTTGTGGGATTTCCACCATCATGTAATATTTTTGGCTTTTTAATCCCTTTTCCGCTTCCTCTTTCGATACAAAATTCCATCCTAATGAAGGATTTGCCTTTAGTTCTTCAACCAAATCGGCTCCCACATTAATAGGTGTTTCACCGGACATAGCGCCTTCATCGTTATTGACAAATGCAACAGGAAGATTGTCTAAATTATCATATGGACCCCATGTTGCAGACAACAATACAGCAACATAGACAATCGGAATCAAGAGAACTCCGATTAGAGAAAATAACACCCCTTTTTTCTCTGTGAGCTTAGAAAGCTCTTTTCCCAGCAGTTTGAACGTTCCCATACTAAACCCCCTTTATCTTTTTTTTCGAATAAAATGAATGGTCATTCATTTTATTCTTACACTAATTATATTTCAAATTTTTAGAAAATACATTATTTTTGTTATATAACAATTTCTGTAAAAAGGAGCGTTTATTTTGGCTACTATAACAGTAAAAGTACTGATACTGTTGTGTTTTGGAGAGTTGTTATAGTGGAAAGATTATTTGGCGAGGAAGAAAATGAAAAGGCTACTAATTAGAAATGGATGAATAGTGAAAAGGATAGACTAATACCTGATAGATTAAAGATTCCGTTCACTTAAAAGGATGGAAAAGTTCTAGGGACAACCTCACCCCTCAATAATTTCCAAATAAACGGAAATACTTGCGGATTGAGAGAAGTTACTTGCTGAAGTCAAGTATTTTTCCCGTTAAAACTCCATTGAAAACAGTCAATTCTACAGTTACTTGCTATCTACACTCCCTTATTTCGTCCAAGCTAAACTAACATAAATAAAACCCACCAACCAGGTTGATGGGTTACATTTTATATGGTTCAAGCGCTTTTTCCATGCTATTTATAAGGCTGCTTCCCACACCCCTGACCACAGAGCGAGCCATGAACAATAAGTTCTTCAACTAGACAAGCGGTCGCCTCGGGCCTTGTGGAAACGTAATATTCTAAGGGTTCCATTTTTATTCCCTCCTCTACGGATAAAAAGGGAAAAGGTTTCTAATCTGCAGCGCTTACTGCTGTTGCAACGGCCGTCACTACTCTTTGGTCAAATGGCTTAGGGATGATATATTGTTCAGTTAGCTCCTCAGGTGAGATCAAGGATGCTATCGCCTCCACCGCTGCAAGCTTCATCTTTTCTGTAATGTCTTTTGCACGAGATTCTAAAGCACCTTTGAAAATCCCTGGGAAAGCTAACACATTATTAATTTGGTTAGGGTAATCTGATCGACCAGTAGCTATTATTCGCACGCCCCATTCCACTGCATTTTCATACGAAATCTCAGGATGAGGATTTGCTAGAGCAAAAATAATTGGATCCTCATTCATAGAGTCAATTATTTGTTTCGTCAGCAGGTTTGCCACAGATACACCTATAAAGACGTCAGCGCCTTTCATCGCCTCTTCTAAACCACCCTTTATGCCATTAGGATTAGATATATCTGCTACCATTTGTTTTACCGCATTCATGCCCTGCTCCCGATTTTTATATATAATTCCTCTCGTATCACACATTATAATTTCCGTATAACCTTGTTGATTTAAAAGCTTTAGGATAGATATTCCGGCAGCACCTGCTCCATTAACGACAATCTTTATGTTCTCTTTCTTTTTGTCCACTAGCTTTAGGGCATTCACCAATCCTGCACTGACCACAATTGCTGTACCATGCTGATCATCATGGAAAACAGGAATATCTAATTCCTCTCGAAGTCGGGTTTCAATTTCAAAGCAACGAGGTGCTGATATGTCCTCCAAATTAATCGCACCGAACGTCGGACTCAGCGCCTTCACCGTTTTGATAATCTCCTCTACATCTTTCGTGTCTAGACAAATAGGAAAGGCATCAATACCTGCAAATTCCTTTAATAAAATCGACTTACCCTCCATCACAGGTAATGCAGCAAGCGGACCAATATCTCCTAATCCCAAAACAGCTGAGCCATCCGTCACAACACCAACTAAGTTGCCTTTCATGGTATATTCATATGCTTTATTAGCATCCTTTTGAATTTCTATACATGGCTCTGCCACCCCAGGAGAATAAGCTAAGCTAAGGTCATCCATATTATTTACTGGCACCTTTGTTTTTATCTCCATTTTCCCTTGATTTTCTTGATGAAGCTGTAAAGCACTTTCCCTTAAAGTCATCTACCGACACATCCCCACACATGTAATTTGTTTAAATGTTTATCAGTATTATGAAGCTGGATGACAATTTGTATCCATTTTTCTCATAAAAAAAAGGTATCTACAATGGGAGTAGATACCTTACTAATGCACAATGTTAACTGTTGAGGGGAGTCACTTGTGCAAAATTAACTTTTTCAGCGACAATTTGGAGAAAAGTTGCTGTAAGAGCCTTCTCTATTTTAAGAGGAGGTTTTCTATATGGTAATGATAATCATTTTCAATTAAAATGTCAATAGATTTCCTATTTTTTTTAGAACCTTAAAATGCATATTACCATCATCGCTGGGAATAGCTAAATACAGAAAAGGGAGGAGGAAAAGCATGAAGAAGAAAAACATCAATAAAGAAGTAGAAATCGCTTTAGAAAGCTTTAGTCCTGAGCAAAAAGACGATATTCTGAAGAACTTCTCAACTTTTAAAGGCTACCTTGCTGATAAAGTACGTGCTGGAGAGAAAATGGGCTTCAGTGAAGAAACGTTAGCAAAAGCTACAGAAAAAGTTGCTGGCTACCTTGCGACTCATGAAGAACCAAGAAATCGTGAAGAGCACCTTCTAAAAGAACTGTGGAAAAGCTCTGACAAAGATCAGCAAAAAGCTCTTAGCCACATGTTATTAAATCTTGTGAAGAATGAAGGATAATCGAAAAGAAGCTGATGGCCGATTTATGGATAATCCTGAAGGAGTCAAGTCGGATAAAATTAGCATATTCGATATGCATGAGGATATGCAGACCGTTGACACCATTTCTATCGAAGATCTAAGACTCAATTTGGAAGACGAAAAAAATCCTACTCACACCAAAGATCGTTCCTCTAGCGAGGAGCGTTATCCCCCTAGTTAAAGATAAAAGAATTGCTCTACCTCCAGGAGCAATTCTTTTATTTTTTATATTAATTTTGCGGACTTTAGTCGTACCCTTATGCGCAAACCAACAAATGCAGCTATTATAGCTTTTATTAAGTCGGGAACTATAAAAAGAAGTAATCCACTTTCGAACGCAGCATGCCATGTTAATCCAGACACTATTTTTAACCACAAGGAACCAATTACCAAAATAAGCAGAGCACCTAAACAATTCGCGATAATAGTATGCCATTTGTTGTACTTAAAAAACTCTGTATAACTGCTTATGAATACTGCAACAGGAAGAAGACCTACTAAATAACCTCCCGTAGGTCCTGTAAGTACAGCAAGCCCGCCCTTCATGCCCCCAAAAACTGGAGCACCTGCCATCCCCATTGCAAGGTATAAAACGATTGCCAATAGAGTATATCTAGTTGGTAAAATAGTAGCTGTTAACATGACTGCAATGGTTAATAAAGTGAACGGCACCGGTGGAATATTGAGCATTATTTGTGCAGCCACTGCTATGATTGCAGCAAACATCGCCGCTACAATCATTTCCTTTAGTTTTTTATTTCCCATTTCCATTTCCCCTTTAAAATGAGTAAACCTAAATGTCATTATAAGTTAACACATTTAACAAATAATAGAAAGAGGGTTCTGAAAATTGTATAAGGGAGAGGGCGCAAGTGAAGGACAATAAAGCACTTCGAATACTGAGCTGTCCCATCAAAATTGGCAAAGTGCTATAAAAAAAGACAAAACCATATAGGTTTTGTCTACCAATGTTGGACTATATTCTCTATGGTTTCCCATCTTACCTGTCCCTTTTGTAAAGGAGGAGGACATGCCTTGTTATAAGCAATAATTTTCTCATTTACTTTTGTGATGCGGAACTGCAAACCTTCTGTTAGACCGCTCTTCTTCTTATTCGAGATATCTTGGATTTCTTCTCGAATTTCGTGTTGAAGCTTTAGCCAATGGGGTTTAAAGCCTGCATCCTTTGCAATCTTTTGAAAGTGTTGAAAGACGTCTCCAGTAAGGTATTCCTCACTCAGAGGCTTTCCTTGGCCTTTCAAGTTATCCATTCCACCTGTCTTCTCGTACGACCTTAAAATATCTCCCATTAAGTCATTTCTTGGCTGGTTCTCAAATTGATCCATCCCTATCCCTCATTTCACATAATGAATAGACGGTACTTTTTGTAATAGGACCTCCAAAAACTTCTCTTTATCGCTAGGAGAGATGATGACACTCCCTAAGGAAGCTCTTTTGTAGTGAATTTCTAAGGCATCCTTAGAGGACAGAATACGATAACCAGATAGAATTTCCTTCGTATGGTTAACCTTGGTTATATCCTCATAAGGGATTTTGCTTCGGAAAGGACCACCTTTAACAAAGAGATAGTCCTTCTCGAACACATAGCGGATATCTAGGGATATCCAAAGTAAAAAACCCTCGAATAATACAAGCAAGGCAAGACAGAGGAAGATACCGGCCCACTCCGGTTTTTTTTCACTTATAAATATTTCATAAGCTACTGGCCAAAGACAAGCTACCCCTATAAGCCCCATGGCTATGCCCATCAACTTTTTAAACGTACTGTCCATCTTCGACGTAAACTCCATCCCAAACACCCCTTATACCGACTTGGTGGCGGTATCCTTTATCCCCTCTCGAATAGCATAGATATTCTTTAGAATAGATTTAATCACTGCATAAGTAGGAACCCCTAAAATAATTCCCCATAGTCCAGCTATATTCCCCGCAGCCAAAATGATTGTAATAACTGTTAAAGGATGAATATCCAAGGATTTACCCATCACATTCGGAGTTATAAAATTACTTTCAATCTGCTGTGCTAATAGCATGACAATCGCTACATAAATAGCAAGTCTTGGCTCTTGTATTAGTGCAATTATTAACGCTGGCACCAATGAAATGTAAGGTCCCAAGAAAGGAATTACATTCATTAGCATACCAAAAATGGCTAATAACAGCGCATACTCAAGTCCGATAATAGAGTAACCAATAAAGAGCATGACTCCTACTAAAAAGCTGACAAATAATTGCCCTTGAATGTACGCACGCAATGTTGCATCAATATCTCTTAATGTCTTAGCAACCCACTTCTTTTTGTCTCCCTTAAAGAATTGAGTGACAAAAGGAAGAAATTTCTCATGATCCTTCAACATATATACTAGGAAGAAAGGCACTAGTATAAGTAGAAATACCCCTTGAAAAACATTTTGAATAAATTTCACAAGAATGGATCCCGCCGACACAGCAAAGCTATCTATTTTTTTAGCTGCACTCTCAACTGTGTCCTGAATCGCTTGTGGAAGCTCCGAGAACCTATCTCGCTGAGAAATAGAGTAATTTATAAATTCCTCCACTTCCTTCACCATTTCCGGCATATTTTTACTTAGAGTACTTACTTGCTTTGAAACAGCAGGACCTACTAATGCATAGAAGCCCCATCCTAATAATCCGATTACGATAAAAACAGAGATAATACTAGCCCATCGTGGAAACTTATTTGACTCTAACCATTTTTGTAACGGGCGAGTTAAATAAAATAGTACTCCTCCAAGCAATAATGGGACAAAAATTGCCTGGGCAATAATAATGAATGGTGAGAATATGCCTTTTACAAGCATAAACATATAAATAATACCTAAAGTTAATAAAATTGCTACTCCAACTTGAAACCAGAGCTTCTTGGTCAAAATTACTTCACATCCTCTAATTTATCCTAAATTACATTACGTATGAACTTCTGGGAAAGTTTCATTTCCTATCAATAATATTACCATCTTCTATGATAAACTATTAGTATGATTATTTACCATATTAAACCAAAGGGGACATCTATGATGAATGTATTATTCTTTGCTTTTCCTCAATATGCCGACTTTGAGGTTGCTCATACTTTATTCTTTCTAAGAAAGCTTGGGAAAGCCCAAATAACTACTTTTAGTGCGGATGGAAAGCCTGTAGAGAGTGTTGCTGGCTTGACAACAATTGCAAACACTTCCGCGGAAGAGGTGGATGTTCGGAAGTTTGATCTTGTTCTACTACCAGGAGGAGATGGTGTGCAAGAGGTACTGGATAACTCCACTCTTTCAGACTTATTAAAACAAGCTTATTCACTCCATATCCCTATTGCAAGTATTTGTGCCTCCGCTACATTTCTTTCAAAAGCAGGTTTGCTTGAAGGAAAGGAGTTTACTTGTCAGCCTGGGACCTTCGAGCACTTTAGAGAGTTATTTGAAGGTGCTCACTATATCGGTAGTGAGGTGGAAATTGGAAAAGGCTTTATCACAGCAAAAGGAACTGCTTTTCCGCAATTTACACTAGAGGTATGCAAATTAGCCGGACTTATCAAAGACAGCAAGCATGCAGAGTCTATTCTTACATTCTGCAAAGGGTCAGCATAGAAAGGAGTGCTTGTATGCGTTTAATTAGAATACTGCTAATTTTAGCCTTCAGTTGGATTCTTACGCTTATTTTTATGGGAATTGGTGTGTTATTCAATGACCTAGAGCTGGTGTTTGTCTTTATTTTATCCCTTATAGTCATCTTGTTAATCTATGCGATTAATCTGTTAAGGGAGCTAAATGAAAAAATAAAATAACACTCTGAGGAGACACAAGAATTAATTTGGATAAGATATCATTCATTTTATTTATAAGTATGATTCTATCTATCATTATTGGATTATTGGATTTAAGTTTGTTCGGAGGCAATGAAATAATTTTATTTGTAGTGTGTTTCATTATTGTTTTATTAATATATATCACAAGCCTATTAAGTGACCTTAGAGCTGGTCAGGAACAATTAATCCACTTTTACCAAAAGAACCAAAGGAGAATGGACCATGACGAAATGGAAGGTGGAAATGCTTCAGACGCCAAGGGGAAGGTTTGAGATTTTTACAAAGGGAGTTGGTAAACCCCTCTGTGTCACCCATTTGTATTCAGAATACAACAGCTCTGGTGACTATTTTGCAGAGATGTTCACCGACCATTATCAGGTATTCCTAGTCAATTTAAGGGATGCAGGGAATTCAGAAAAGCCAAAGGAAGCATTTGAGCTTAGTATGATTGATGCTGTACTAGATTTAGAGGCTATAAGAGAATCAAAAGGATTCACAACTTGGGCCTTTGTCGGACATTCAACAGGCGGAATGCTAGGACTTCTTTATGGAATCCATTTCTCCTCTTCATTGGATGCTCTTATCGCTGTAGGATCAGCTGCCAGAGAATACAGCTCCTCCTCTGAAAGATGTATTTATAATGAAAAACATCCCCACTATGCTAGAATGCAAGAGCTGATGGAGATATTGAAAAAATCTACTCTTTCTGCTGAAGAAAGAACTTCCTATAGCAAGAAAAGAATCCAGCTTTCCCTTTATCGTCCCGAAAAATATGAGGAGTTCTTTTCTAAAGGTATCTCCAAAAGCATTGTTGCTAGTCGATTGAACTTTTTTAGCAGAGAGGCGCTGATTTACGATGTCACTCGTCAGTTGCCTTCCATTCAAGTCAAAACCTATATCCTTTGCGGACAACATGACGTCCAATGTCCAGTAGAATTTTCATTTGAAATGAAAGAATTGATCCCCCGCTCCTCTTTATGGATTTTTGAAGAAAGTAATCATTATCCTTTTTTAGAGGAAAAACAAGCTTTTGAGGAGGCTGTTTCTTTCATTGTTCAGGGACTCTCATTTCCTAACTAATTGTATTGTTCTTCTGCGTACTTTTTTAGAGCATCTACACGAGTCACAATAAAGTTTCTCATATATCTTTCTAAAAACAGTTTATCTGCAAGCTTACCAAGGATACCTAAGGGAGAAGTATAGATGAAGGTATCCTTCATTACTGTACCGTTACCTTTTTGAACAAACTCATGGGTGTGGGTAAAGGAATGGAATGCCCCCTTCACCATGACATCTGTAAATTTGTGTGGTCGATCCATCTGCGAAATTTTAGCTGTTAGTCTTTGCTTAACTCCTAGATGTACTGCTTCCCAAGTAACGGTCTGCCCCTCTTCAATGTATCCCGAAGTAACTCCGGCAATTGCTCTCTCTTTTGTTTTGGCTGTTGTTTTCATATGTATATCAATGTCTCTGGCTAAGTCAAAGCAGACTTCTATTGGCGCTTCTATATACACTTCATATTGGATTACTGGCATAAACTTTGCTCCTTATCAGCATGAGGGTGGGACAATTAAGACGTTCTTTTTGGTCCTCCGATGCGACGGCCACTTAGAGCAGGAAAACGTTATCGCACGATGAGACGTTCTTATTTTCCAAACTTAAAATGAGCCATAGCTGCACGCTAACGCATACTGTTGCTATGGCTCAACTGTAACCCTGTTTTTACAGCAATCATCGGCACCGCTTTGAACCATGAGTACTTCCTAATAAAAATCTTTAACAAGTGGAATATACTCATCATGTTTTTTTGTCCAAGCCTCCATCATTATTTCTTCGCTATGTGGACCTTCAGTTGTTTTCCTTTTACTGTTGTGTTTTTCATGGTCTTTAATACAAGGGGACCTTTACCGTTTAGTATTTCTACATAGGTCGAGTTGTCCTGAATCGTAATAATGCCAATATCGTCGGCAGTGACACCATTTATTCTTGCGATGGTTCCTACAAAATCGACTGCGCGAAGCTTCTTTTTCTTACCACCGTTAAAATAAAGCTTCGTAATACCTTCGTTTAGCTTTTCACCTTTCTGTGATTTAAGCTTAGGTGCTTCCTCCATTTTCTCAAGGAAAGCTTCTCTATTTTTCGAAACCTCTTCTTCTGTATAGTTAGGACCCGCTTCTATTTCAAAGCCGATATATTCCTCAATTTCTTTTACAAATTTCCCTTCGTGAGGGGTAGCAAGTAAAATAGACTTTCCGGTCATCCCAGCACGTCCAGTTCTACCCGTACGGTGTACATAGCTTTCTCGTTCAAGTGGTACATCAAAATGAACAACAAGGCTTATATTTTCTATATCAATTCCACGTGCTGCTACATCCGTTGCAATAAGATAGCGAAATTCCCCTCTTCGGAAATCATCCATCACTTCGAAACGGTCTTCTTGATGCATGCCCCCATGAAGCTTATCTGCTGTGTATCCTTTTCGGTCCAGCACATCCACTAGCATATCAACGCGATCCTTCGTTCGACAAAAGATAATACAGCTATCTGGATTTTCTACAATTGTCATCTTTTCCAGAAATGCTATCTTCTCTTCCTCTTTTACGACATATTTTGCATGCTCGATAGAGGATGGTTGTAACTCATTGGTTTCAACCTCGACAGAAACAGGTGCTTTCATATGCGCACTGCTCAAGTTCTTTATATCCTCAGAAAGTGTGGCTGAAAAAAGCATCGTTGTGCGGTTCTCCGGCAACAGTTTAATAATAGATTCTACCTGCTCTAGGAATCCCATATTTAACATTTCATCTGCTTCATCAAGCACTAAGTATTCTATTTTCGAAACGTCAAGCGTACCCTTTTCTATATGGTCTAATACACGCCCTGGGGTACCCACTACTATATGTGTCTTCTGCTTTAATGCAAGCTTTTGCTTTGCAAAAGGAGACTTTCCATAGACAGCAAGAGCCTTTATCCGCTTAAAACGGCCGATATTTGTAAAGTCCTCCTGTACCTGTACAGCTAGCTCTCTCGTAGGAACCAAAACAAGTACCTGTGGCTTGTTTTCTTCCCATTTCACTAATTGACACAGTGGAATAGCATAGGCAGCAGTTTTACCACTTCCTGTTTTAGATTGGACTGTTACATCCTGCTTTTGTAGTGCAACCGGTATCACTCTTTGCTGAACCTCTGTCGGCTCTTGGTAGCCTAACTGGTCAATCGCTTTTATAATTTTTTCATCTAATTTTAGATTTTTAAACTGGTTCATTTATTTTCTCCTCTATTTTAAGCTTTCTAATTAATTTTAAACTTCGACAACTAATTTATTCGTTTAATCGACAAAAACGTATCTTATTCTGGTAATCTCTCTATATAAAAGCTTAATTTCCTCTGTTTAGGTTCCATCTATGGTACAATGAAACTATCGCTTTTTGTGAGAATTTTATAGAAAAGAGGCAATGACATGAGTTTCCAACGACAACCAAAGGATGTTACACCTTTCGTGGCAGCACGGAAAATTGATGAGAAAATCTCTTTTACTCGAAATAACCATGAGGTGCAAGGCACAATCTTTAAAATCTTAGAGCAATCGGTAATTGTGGAAATATCCACGGAAGATGCAAAAAAGATTAATGTCCCTTCCAACTTAACAGTAGTATCTCATAAACACTACACCGTAATATAACGTCTAATTTCCTCGATAAATGCCTTTCCGTATTTATCTCGTTTATTAGCGCCAACACCATGGACATCTAATAGCTCTTCTTCGGTTTGCGGACGCTTTACACACATGTCCTGTAACGTTTTATCAGAAAAAATGACAAACGGAGGTACTCCTGCCTCGTCCGCAAGTTTTTTCCGAAGTGCTCTTAATCCTTCAAATAACGGATCATCCACAGCAATTTTCTTCGTTACCGTTGCCCCTCTTCGCATAATTTTACTACTCCCTAATAAAACTTCCTTCCCCTTAGGGGAAATATAAATCGTAGGCATGCTCCCATGGTTTACTAGTAATAATCCCTCTGCAATCATAAACTCAATAAGTCCAGAAACCTCTTTTACTGATTTTCCTTTTAAAATTCCATAAGTAGATAGCTTCGTAAATCCAAAGTCTTGGATTTTTTTGTTTTTTGAGCCAGTTAAAACTTGCGCAGTTATCGTCTTTCCAAATTTTTGTCCCATGCGAACAACACAAGAAAGGACCATTTGCACTTCCTTTGTGACATCCTGAATTTCTCTATTATCTGTGCAGTTTCCACATCTGCCACAGTCCCCGCTAGTTGGTTCGCCAAAGTATTCTACGATGAATTTTTGTAGACAGCTTTCTGTATGACAGTAATCTACCATTCCTTGGAGTTTTTCTAGCTCTTGCGGAATTCTATCGCGGTCCGGTGACTGATCAATTAAGAAACGTTGCGTTTGGACGTCTTGAGATGCATAGAGGACAACACATTCACTTGGCAATCCATCTCTCCCTGCTCTCCCTGCCTCCTGATAATAGCTTTCCATATTTTTCGGTAGCTGATAATGAATGACATAGCGAACATTGGATTTATCGATCCCCATACCAAAAGCATTCGTGGCAACCATTACCTGAGCGTCATCCGTCAGAAAGCGTTCCTGCTCTTGATTCCGCATTACCTCGGACAAGCCTGCATGATACTTTGCAGCACGAACCCCTGCTTTATTTAACAAATCATAGAGCAAGTCCACTGTCTTTCTCGTTGCTGCATAAATAATCCCAACTTCATTTGCATTCTTTTTAATAAAATCCTTGAGGAATTTGTTTTTGTCTTGTCCCAACACGACAGAAAAGGTTAGATTCTCTCTTTCAAAACCCGTAATTACCGTGTGGTCTTCACTGATTTGCAGTAGCTTGCAAATATCCTCTCGAACAGCCGGAGTTGCTGTTGCAGTTAGCGCTAAGATGACAGGCTCCTCGGTAAAAACTTCCTTTAATCGATGAATCAAACGGTAGCTAGGACGAAAATCATGTCCCCACTGTGAAATACAATGCGCTTCATCTATTGCAATCAAAGGCACCTTTACTCTTTTTAGCTGGTTTAAAAAAAATTGCGAATCTAGTCGTTCAGGAGCAATGTACAGTAAGCGATACTGACCATTCACAACCTCCTCCATAGTTTCTCTCACTTCTTCCGTAGTCAATGAGCTATTGATGAAGGCTGCTGGTATCCCCGCCTGCAATAGTGTGTCCACCTGATCCTTCATGAGGGAAATTAAGGGAGAAATCACAATGGTAGTACCTTCTAGCATAAGAGAAGGAATCTGATAACAGAGCGATTTCCCTCCTCCAGTAGGCATTACACATAAGCTGGATTGCTGATTCAACACATGTTGGATAATCGTTTCCTGCCCCTCACGGAAGGAGTCGTAGCCGTAGTATTTATGCAGTAATTGTCTTGCTTGTTTTATCAATAATGTCACTCCTTATATTAGTGAAGCAAAAGAGGAAACAGATTATTTTCCGTTTCCTCTTTTATTCGGTCCTGATTGATTCGTCGGCTTTGGATCAATCTTGTCTTTGTCTGGTCTTAATAACAGTAATCCAAGAAGAGAAGAAAGGATTGCTGCTCCAGCAGTCATGATAATTTTATTTAGGTTGGATACTTCATCGTATTGATCCTGACTTAGCATAATCGTGGCCAATATGATTACTATTACCATGATAGGCACAATACCTTTTAATTTATTCAATGGTAACTTCCTTTCCGTTACATATCTATCTCCATTGTACCACAAGGTCGGTAGAGAAGGAGATTCAAGGAATCTTTCTCTTCCTGCTTTTCGTCAAATAGGAGAGGGGGAAGCCAAATGTGGGAATTACTATTATTCGCTTTTATTTTTGTTTTCGTTACTGTTTATGTGGGATTTTTACTAACTTTGAAGAAAAGTAGAAAAAGGAAGTTTGTTACTTGGGGTTTACTAACTATGTTCATTTTCGCGCCGGGCCTTAGTTGGCTATTCGGTATGAGTGTTGGGATACTCGTTGGGGATGGTTTTGCCGCAGGAGCCATGATGGTAATTTTATTTCCTATTATTTTCATACTTGGTCTTATCCTATTACTAATAGGCATTTTTAAAAAATGGCATGATTGATATGAAAAGAAACACTTCTTGCTGTTTCATTCTGTTGATATTGATATGTTAGATTTAACAAAATGAAAAAGGAAAGTCCCAGGAAATCTCTTCAACAATTTCAAATACTCATCTTTCGAAATCATCCCTCGATTAATCATAACCTCGTATGAATTTCCACTATCTATCATATTTAGGTTTGTATTTCGATAACCGTTTCGAAGATAAAAATTTTTCGTTATAACTCTTTGCTCGTAGTTACTTGCAGTCTCGTCAACCGCTTCAATATTAAGGACTATTCGGTTATCTGGGTACTTTTCTTTTATTTGTGACAATACCTTTTTCCCATATCCTTTTGATCTAATTTTATCGTTTATTGCCAAATATAAAATAAACGTCAAATCTTCATAAGTGATTAAATAAGTGAATCCAACAAAGACATCACTATCATAAAAAGCTAAAAAATCTACATATTCTCTTTTTGCTCTCCATAACAAAAAGCCAAATGGAATTTGTTCATTTTCAGGAAAAGAACTAAGCAATAATTCTTTTACTTTCTCCATTTCCTTTGATCTCTTCGTAATTGGCTCTTCTCTTAAGTTCATCCAATCCGCCCCTTTTCCGCATTTCCATCTTTCTCTTAAATTTCTCTTAAAGCGAGAAATCCGTCTCTTGAACTTAGTAAATTTTATGCACTCAAAACAATTAAAAGACATATCTCTGATTAAAGAAAGCACTTATGATTCTGAACTGCACCCCGTTTGTTAGACACATCTAACAATTGGAGGTGCAGTTTTTTATGACCAAGTATACGATGAATAAA
>NZ_JBWQPU010000021.1:0-46992 GCF_056620325.1 Psychrobacillus sp. Z3-81 | reverse complement strand
CGCGCGGTCCGTGGGGGTTACTGCGCGATTATTGGGAGCTATCGCTCGGTTAAGGGATCCTATCGCGCGATGCGGAGGATAGTCTTCTCCCTATCGAGCGATTATGCCGACCTATCGCGCGGTCCGTGGGGGTTACTGCGCGATTATTGGGAGCTATCGCTCGGTTAAGGGATCCTATCGCGCGATGCGGAGATAGTCTTCTCCCTATCGAGCGATTATGCCGACCTATCGCGCGGTCCGTGGGGGTTACTGCGCGATTACTGGGGGCTATCGCGCGGTTAAGTCTTCCTATCGTGCGATGCAGGGATGGTCTTCTCCCTATCGAGCGATTATGCCGACCTATCGCGCGGTCCGTGGGGGTTACTGCGCGATTACTGGGGGTTATCGCTCGGTTAAGGGTTCCTATTGCGCGATGCGAGGATAGCCCGCTCTCTATTGTGCAATTGGGCCGAGCTATTGCGCGATGCGGGATAGCCGGTTCCCATCCTTAACTGCCCTGTACGGAAATTGTAGCTCTAAAGAATCATTACATTACATAAACAAAGCACCCAGTGAAATCCACCAGGCGCTCTCCATCTCTCTCATTTTCTATATACGACATGCCATTCGTTTTCCTTCAGAAAAATCTCTACACCAACCCAGCCGTCCTTCAATAAGGACTGCTGTGTCTCTGCGTCTGCCATCTTCACTTCTACTTGCTTTGTGTAAACAGCATCCGCTTCTTCGTTTATATTTTTGTAAAATACGTATCGAAGCATATTTCGATATTTTGGCTTTAACGCTCCTATTTTCATTCCTTGGCTTAGCTTGTCCTTTAAGCTTGGAATATTGAATGGGGCCACCGTCGCACAGACAATAGAATACGGGGAATCGACCAGTAGCTCCATGACTATGTGACCAAGTTTTTTTTGCAAGCCATAACCTCGAAAATCGGGATGAACAATCGTAATCTCTTGATAGACAACATCAAGTAACCGATCCTTATCCAATCCTATATCTAGACCTAGATGATGCTCATCCATGACAGGTATTTGGAGAGTTCGAAAAGCAACTAGTTGGTTCTCCACAAACAATCCTACCATTAAACGATTATGAACTGTCCCCTCTACTTCTTCATGGGATAAAGGCTGAAGGAAATCTCGATCTTCTAGCATTTCAATAACAACGCTTTGTAAATCTAGAATTTGATCGATATCCTTGGTCGTTAATTCCCGAACTAGGTACTCGTTATCCCCAAGCTGGACCTTCCATTCTTTCATGTGCGCACTTCCTCTTACTTAAATTACTTTGGTTGAGTAAACAATTAACTCCTGAAGAATCGTTTCATCCACATCTATCCCCAAACCTGGAAGGTTGTTTAGTTGAATAAAAGGAACATCATATTGAATATTCCCTATATCTTTAGAGAATTTTAACGGACCTGTCAATTCTACGCTTGTAAATGATTTTTTACTAAAAGCTACATGGAAACCAGCCGCCGATCCTATAGACGACTCTACCATAGAGCCTATTTGACAATCGATACCTGCCATTTCAGCCATATGGGCAAGCTTCATAGCCGGGTATATGCCACCGCACTTCATCAACTTGATGTTGACTTTATGAGCTGCCCGTTTTTCAATACATTCCCGCATATCCCTTATTCCTCTTAATCCTTCATCCATCATAAGAGGTGTACTTATCTTTGATTTTATTTCTACCATGCCATTGAAATCGTCTGCTCTTACCGGTTGCTCGAGCCAATCAATTCCTAAATGCTCCAGCTGTCGCATGGCTGTAATTGTATTCGCACTGTTAACCCAGCCCTGGTTTACGTCTACTCTGATTGCAATTTGGTTGCCGACTCTCGTCCTTACAGCTTGGACCCGTTCTACATCCGATTGTACTTCTGTACCTACCTTCATCTTAAAGGAGGTAAAGCCCTCCGCAATTTTCTGTTCTGCCTCTCTTGCCATTTCCTCAGGAGTCCCGATGCTTAGCACATGGGTAAGTGGGAAGCGCTCGTGATAACGCCCTCCAAGGAGCTGATAAACTGGAACACCAAGCTTTTTACCCACTAAATCGTAGCAAGCTATATCCAGCGCTGCCTTCGCAGCCGGAGCTTGGTAAACCGCCTTATCCAACCTTTCGTGAAGTTTCTCAAACTCCATAGGGTTTTCCCCTATTAAAATAGGTGCCAAGGTATTTACTAATAAAGAATATGTACTTTCCCAAGTCTCTCCAGTTACATGCTCATCCGGGACCGCTTCCCCGTAACCGATGAAACCCTCCTCTGTGGTTATCTTTACAATAATAGATGGCATATCTGGATAGGTTGCATAGCTGATGATGAAAGGCTTGATAAGTGGTAGCCGTATTGCAAATATCTCTATCTCTCTAATTTTCAATCTAGCTCACCTTCCTCTTAAATTTGCGTAGCTTTTCGGAGCGTTTCTGCAATTACCTTAGACCCTAATATTAGTGCATCCTTTCGAAAGGTCATTTTCGGGTGATGTAAGCCCGGAGCCAAGTCCGCTCCTATTCCAATCATTGAGGCTTTTAATTCGGGCTGCTTAATTGTATAGAAATGAAAATCGTCACTGCCGGAGGTTATAACCTCTTCCGCAAGATATTCTTCACCTAATGCATCTATAATTGCTTCCCTTGCCAGAGATACAGCTTCTACCGAAACCTCTGCTCCTGGTGTGATATCTTGCCACTTCCACTCTATTTCTATATCAAATAGCTCGGCAATTGATTGTAGCTGATGATCAATTTGGTCCTTCATCTTTCGTAACACATCATTTTTCTGAGCACGAGCATCGATAGAAAAAGAAGCAGTTCCCGGAATAATGTTCATGCTATCCCCACCTGCCTGAAGCTTTGTGAGCTTGGCAGAATACGCTTCAAAGGGAGAGAAGTACAGATTTTTCAATGCTTGGTGTATAGCAAAAGAAACATCAATCGCATTCTTCCCTTGATGTGGACGAGCCCCATGTGCATCTATCCCTTTAATTTTCCCCTCTAAGAACATCGCTGCTCCATGATGGATTGCAGGGGTCACCTTACCAAATGGGATCTCTTCTATTGGACGCAAATGGACACCAAATAAATGGGTTACATCCTGTAGAGCCCCCTTCTTAATCATGCATAATGCACCGTTACCCTTCTCCTCTGCCGGTTGGAAAATAAAGCGGATCCGCTTATTCAGCTTTTCCTTTTTCAATAACAACAACGCACCTAGAACCATTGACATGTTCGCATCATGGCCACAGGAATGATTGGCTTGATAAACTCCGTCAACTTCCTGCCATAATGCATCTATGTCTGCTCTTATAGCAATTACTTCCTCGCCCTCTCCTATCTCAGCAAGTAAACCTGTCACATCATCAAATCTACGATAGGGAACTTCTAATTCGTCTAGAATTTCAGCAAGCTTATTCGTTGTATTAAATTCCTTCCAGCTGATCTCTGGATTTTCATGAAAATACTCAAACCAATTCATAATATGGGTTTCTGTCTGCACTATATTTACCCCTTTATAATTATTTGGATGAACCGACTATTTCACATACTCTCCCAATCTGTCCGTCTGTTAACCGAACCTTGATACCATGGGGATGAAACGAAGAATTAGTTAAAATATCCTTCACTACTCCTCTGGTTCGCTCACCAGTTCGCTGGTCCTTTTTTAATATGATATCTACCTCTAAACCAGGTTGAATATCCTTTCGTTTTTTTCCGTCCACTGTCATTTCACCTCTTTTTGTATCGTACCATTTTCATACAACAGATACACTAAAGAATTAAAATTATTCGACAAAATGAGCCATTTTTTAGCTTTTTCCTAATTCACTTCTTTCTCCACTATCCGTGATTTTTTGCTCCATATGATTGGGACTTTTCCCACTTAAATAGTTAGATCGTTGTCAGATTTTATTGCCAAAGCGTTCTTCCATAACATTTTCAAAACTGCTGAAAAGACAGCAACTACCGTAGATACGATGATAATTATGAAGCCAATCAATAAAAGACCAGGTGCGTCATCTGCCTGCGCCATAATATAGAGAATAGGGAGAAATAGTACATATAGACCGGTAATGATAGATGCACAATACTTTATATAACGAAGAGATTTCCCAGACAAATTGGAGAAAGCGTTCTGTTGACTAATGTAAGCTAGTATCAATAAAGTGTGATAAAGTGCATAGAAATAAGGAATTGCTGTGGAATATAGGAAAATGACAATTACGTATTTGAGTAAAGCAAATTGAGTGATGTGAGCAAAATAATTCCCAATCATAGGTACCCAAAATACACACAGCCCTAGGATGAACAAGCCCATCATAATGACGATCATCTTTAAAAAAGTTGTCTTAATATGCTTCAAATAATTCGCTCCTTCTGTTACTTTTTATCGTACACGATAAAGAGATATATTCTAACTCATCCTATTTCTCCCCTAAAACAACTATTCCTGAAAAAATAAAAGGCATTGGCTAAATGTTAGCCGATGCCCATTCGTTACAATGTTCTTTTCTCATAGATTTCTTTTACAAATCTTTCTTTGAAATCGGTGTACTCATTTATTCCCCCAGCATTTTCTTCTAGAAAGCTCTTTTTAAGATCCTCATACGCTTCTCTGGCAGGCTTATTTGCATTCAGGTAATTGCGAAAGAAGAGTAGATTTTTCCACAATTCTCCCTCATATTGGGCCAGGTGAATATAATGAGTTTTTTCTAGATAGGTTTCATCGGTGAACTTGGCAAGAACGATTTCATTCGGACGTTCTACTCGTAGTCGGAGAAATCCAGCCTCCTGAAGTCCTTGAAAGATTGCTTTATCAACCGTCTCTAAGTCCTCTACTCCTACGACTATATCGAGAATCGGCTTTGCTGCTATGCCCTCTATAGCCGTGCTTCCAATATGTTCGATTCGATTCTCAGGAAGCAGCGTTGCGTTAATAATCTCCTGTTTCACTTTTATAAATTCATTTTTCCAATCTTCCTGATGTGATTCGAGGCGAACCTCATCCTTTTTTAATCCTAATTTCATTTATATCCATCCCCTTTGCTCTATTTTTAAGACAAACATTGAAATCTCACACCGTTTATATATATGGACTGTCATTATCGCTGTATTTCTCTCCTTTCTCTCTTCCTATATCTACAATTTTGGTAATTGGTATTAGCTCATGCTATACTTATGAAGGATTTTATTAGAATAAAAGGAGTGTTTTTCTCATGACTAAAAAAGGTTATATCCTTATGGAATCAGGCGATAAAATTGAATTCGAATTATACCCAAATGAGGCACCAAACACGGTTGCAAACTTTGAGCAATTAGCAAACAGCGGGTTTTACGATGGAGTAATCTTCCACCGTGTTATTCCTGGCTTCGTAAGCCAAGGTGGAGACCCAACTGGTACAGGTATGGGAGGTAGCGGTAAAACAATCAAATGTGAAACTGCTGGAAACCCTCATAAGCATGAAGCAGGTAGCCTTTCTATGGCACATGCTGGGAAAGACACTGGCTCTAGCCAATTCTTCATCGTTCATGAGCCACAGCCACATTTAAATGGTGTGCACACTGTATTCGGTAAAGTAACAAGCGGCTTAGAAGTAGCGAAATCAATGAAGAACGGCGACAAAATGCAAAAAGTAGAAGTATTTGACGCTGAATAATTTACATGTGGGCTTTGGAATTTTTTCCAAGGCCTTTATTTATAAAAACCTTTTCAATAGGAGGTAACGACATGAAAGATTACCATTGCTGTGCTACCTGCATTCATTTTGGCAGTGAAAAAACAAAGAACAGCATGCTGTATATGTGCAAAAGACTGGGCTTTCAAACGGACCCACGCTACAAGTTCAATTGCTGGAATCCGAAAGAGCAGGTAAGAAGGCTGATGGAAAAGGAACAGGGTAAGGAAGCTTAGAAAATTTACTATCTCCTCCTCAACATGTATATGTTTCATTTCTCCTAAACTTTTTAAAACCTTCCCTAATTTCATAATATCCCTATTTTATCAGAAAAAGTTAACTACGCCTAAAATTTACAGAATATAAAAATAATTAATGCACGCCTAGCTACGATAGAATTGAGAACGAACACAACAAAAGGCCCTCTATTAGTCAGAGAGCCATTCATTGCCTATATTTTGTACTGCTTGCTTGCTACCTCTAGCAGCATCCCCCAACTCCGCTGTGACAAACACCTGTTTCAGGAAGTTTCAAATGGACTTGTGATGCTGCTTCAGTATCACCAGCTAAATGTGCTACTACTGATCTTACTTGCTCATAGCCAGTGGCCATTAAGAAGGTCGGCGCACGCCCATATGACTTGGAACCAACAATATAGAAGTTCGGTTCCTTTTGTCTTAATTCTCTTTCTCCATGCGCATCCACACTTCCACAGCTATGCAAATTTGGATCAATTAATGGCGCTAATGCTGGAACCGCTTCTGTTATCGGATCTGTTTCGTAGCGTAGCTCCCTATGGAAATCAAAGTTTGGTCGATTACCTGTATTAACAATTAAACGATCGAACCCATTTAGCTCGCCATCTGTGCCAATTAATTGAATACCTTCCTCTGTTTTATTTAAGGATTTAATCTTGAATGGTGCACAAACTTGAAGAGCACCATCTTTTACAGCAGCGGCAATACGCATGCCAAGTTCTCCTCGAGCAGCAAGCTCATCATTGGAGCCACCACCAAAGGCATCTTCTACACGAGGTTTTCGAAGAATCCATGTTATCTGAGTATCTGGATATCTCATTTTTAATTCTACTAATTGTAATAACGAATTTATTGCCGAATGGCCACCTCCAATAACTGCAATTCTTTTATTGGCATACAGCTCTTTATTCTTTTGAATATTTGGGATGATATAATCAATGAAATCCTTTAGTTTCTTTTCGCTTTGCATCCACACCCCGTGACTCGTCGTTGGATTGGGATTTCCCCAAGTTCCTGTAGCATCGATGATTGCACCTGCCTTAAATGTCTTAGGTCCCTCAGATGTCTCAACGTAAATAAGGAATGGTGTATTTTTACGATTTCCACTTTTCATTTTGTCTATCCCATTGCGTGTAATAGCTATTACCTTATGATTGGTATATACCTTATCTTTAAATAAGTCTGCGAGAGGGGATAAATACCGATTCATTAATTCTTCACCCGTCGGGATTACATCGCCCTTAGGCTCCTGCCAATCTGTATGTTCTAGTAAACGCTTTGCTGCTTTATCTATGTTGTATTCCCAAGGAGAAAACAGCTTTACATGCTCCCATGTACTTACATTGTGAGCAAGTTCACCAGCCTCTAATAAAAAATATGGTAGCTTGCGTTCCTGTAAATGTGCTGCTGCGGCTAAACCAATAGGACCCGCCCCAATGATAGCTGTAGGAAGGCTAGGCGTACAGCATGTAGGTTGATTTAATATGTTAAATTCCATGATTCTCACCTTTCATTCGTATATAATTATTTACTTATATTTTAGATTTTAGATAAGTGGAGCAATTACTGCCCCACTTTTGAAAATTCTTCTATTCTTTTACTGATTTGATCTCGAACCTCTTGAAACATCCGCCACTTCTCTTTTTCTGTTCCTACAGCTTTCGCTGGATCAGGAAACCCCCAATGCTCGCGTCTTACTGAGGGAGGTGTCGTCGGACATTTATCTGCAGCGTCATCACATAAAGTTACCACTAGTGTTGCGGTATTTAGGATATTTTGATCTATAACATCAGAGGTTTGGTCTGAAATATCTATCCCAACTTCAGCCATTGCTTTTACAGCATTCGGGTTTAACCCATGTGCTTCTATACCAGCACTTTTTACTTCCCATTCATCTGACAAGAAATGTTTCCCAAACCCTTCTGCTATTTGGGACCTACAGGAGTTACCTGTACATAAAAAGTAAAGTATCTTTTTCATCGTTAGCTCCTAATTTAGTATGATGCATGCATGATTTTAGGAATCACAAGCTTCTCCTTCGCAAGCAACTTTTATAGGCTCAAGCTCTTGCACAATTGCCTGTACGATCGGTGATAAGTCTTCAACCAGACGATAATGCTTCCAGGTACCAACCTTTCGCTCTACAATAATTCCAGCCTCTTTTAACTTCCGTAAATGCTGACTAACAGCAGGCTGAGAAATATCTAATACTTCCACAAAATCACATACACATACCTCTGTATTCTTCATACAAGCCACAAGCTTCAATCGGTTTAGATCAGCTAGTGCTTTTAGCTGTTTTTCCATTAACAGAATATCCATGTTCCCTCCTTATATAAGTATTTACTTATATAATAACCTTCACCCGTATATAAGTCAACACTTATATAAAAAAGAAGAAAACGACGGCTCGTTTCCTTCTCATAGTGCAAAAGTTATGATAAAAATAAGTAACAGTGGTCCAAAGAAAATTAGCCAGCTGATAGGATTGGCAAAGTTTAAGGACCAGCCAACACCAAAGCGCTTTTCAACCATAATACTCGGATCATCTTTATTAAAATAAATTACCCCTGCCTTCCAATACTTATCATCATCCACAGCAATCACATTGCCATCCGTCGTTGTCTGGTCCTCTCCCACCTTCAACTTGGCTCCCCCTTGGCCAACCTTCATAGTGAAAACTACCACGACAACAAGCGTTGCAAATAAAAATATCAATGGCAGACCAATCATGAAAGCAGATGAGGTAATTTCCGGATGAATGGTTTGCAGATGGAAGTACCCCATCATTAGTGTAATACTGATAGAAATAAACAGCGATAGCCAGCTGCTATACTTCCGAAACTTCAACTGCTGCTCCGTTGATTTTTGTTTTTCAACAGGATTAATTTTCACTCCTGAAAAACGCATTCCTTCACTCGTAATCATCATTAATCCCTGCATAACCAACAGAAGGAGCATTGTCCCGATAACGGTAAAGTAATTCTTCTCGGTGAATGCGTCGGCTTCACCTGAAGGTCCCCAATGAGTCGGAATGAGGTCAGGCATCTTCTCATAGTTCATATAAGTGTAAATGATTAAACCTACTGTGATAATCATTGGTATTGTAAAAACTACTTTTGGTATCAGCTGCAGCTTGTCTTGAAACGATAAATCTACGACACGAACCTCGCTTTTCCCCTCAGTCCAACGCTGCTCCGCCTTCAGCTTCTTCATTTTCATATGATTCACCATATAATAGCCAACAGAGACAAACAAAATGGCAAACTGTAGCCCTACGCTAACTAAAGCCACTAAATCCTCCAATGGCTTTTTGGTGAATACCCAAATAAGATAAGCTACAAGAATCAATAACCCCCAAGTGATAACAGAAATGGTATACCTCTTTTTTAATCTAGCAACCATTTCAGTCATCGCATATTGCTCTGGTACATACACCCCAAATACAATCGTCTTTTTTAGAAAGTAAGGAATAAAAGCTTGAAGTACAGTAATAAATAAAAAAATAAATGCAAACAACCAGACCATCATTTTCCCCCCTTTTTAATCCTTTGTATTAGTTCTCCTACTATTTCTGTCAGCTCCTGCTCCGTTAACTTCAGGAGCAACCCCTCAGCTAGCAGCGGCCGAATTTGTTGCGCAAGTGCTTGGCGCTCTATATCAGTTGCTTTGTTCACACCATTTGGTTGAACAATTACCCCAGACTTAGGAACGATCTTAATAAATTCCTTTTCCTCGAGATAATGATACGCCTTATTAACCGTATGCATATTCATTCCTAAGTCTGCAGCAAAAGCACGAACAGATGGTAGAGAATCGCCTGGCTTCAACTCATTGCGAGCCATTAATTCTATTAATTGCTGTGCAAGCTGTAAATAGATCGGCACAGGAGAATTCGTTTGTATCTCGATAAACATGGCTAGCCTCCAATTGTCATTCTGTTCTACTATAAGTGTAACACATTTGTTATATGAATAGTAGAGCAATTTTTTAAAGAATGTAAGAAGATTAAAGTATACGAGAGTAAATAGAAGTTATCCGAGAATAAGGAAACGCTGTACGAGAGTAATGAGAGGCTATGTAAGAGTAAAATGTGGCTAAGTATAGATAACAATGAGGAGGAGATTATTCCTCATCCCAAAAGAAAAAAGCCGACAATCGTCGGCTTTTCAATCTTATTTATGCATTTTCAGCTAATAATCGCTGTGCTGCTGCTTTTACTTCATTCAGTCCGTTTTCAATAATTTCAGCAGCTCTGTCTGGCATTGCATTATGCCCTTCAATGATTACTTCATCAATGATTTGCATTCCAAAAACGCCACCAAATACTGCACGCATATAGTTTACGGACATATCCATAGAAGCTGACTCAGGAGTAGAATAAATACCACCGCGAGCATTTAGGAAGATTGCTTTTTTGTCCGTCATTAACTGAATCATATTACCTTCAGCGTCGTATTTGAAAGCAAATCCTGCTGCGTATACGTAATCAATAAATGTTTGAAGCTTTGCAGGAATTGTTAAGTTCCAAAGAGGGAATGCAAATACTACTACATCTGCAGCAGATATTACATCCATTGCTTTTTGCTTAGCAGCTACTAATCGAGCCTCTAATTCTGTAAGCTCTTCACCGTTTTGCATTTTTCCAAAAGCGTTAAATAAATCTTGTCCAAAATACGGTGTGTCTTCCTCGTACACATCATACGTCGTTATATTAAGGTTTTTTCCCTCGATTTCATTCATAAATGTTTCATACATTTTGCTAGAAATTGCTTCTGTTGCAGGGCGATTATTCGCTCTTACTACTAAAATATTCATCATAGAACTCCTCTTCATCTTTGATTTTATCTCAGACTCGAGACTATTCTATGTTATATTAGGATATCAATACATGTCAAAAAAACTGCTCATGATAGTAATTTTCTTTCATTTTAACTTAGTTTTAAAAAATTTTGAGCATTTAATGAATATATCATATAAATTTACCTATCAATCTAAAAAATATATTAATATTTACTATGTAAAAAGAAGCAAGCTTCTTAAGAGCCGTTTTACAGAAATGCTTTTAATAGTTAAGAGAGGAAAAGAAAAATGGGTTTTTCATTATTCGGACCATATCATATTGGATGGCTCATCTTTATAACTATATCTGTCGTCCTTGTTAGTAAACATTTCAACCAGTTGAATACCGAAAAACAAGAAGCTTTCCAGCAAAAAATAGCATGGTTCATTTTGTTGGCAGAAATATTTAAGATTACCTATTTGATTGTCAGAAATGAATTTACGCTTAATTATTTGCCTTTAGAGCTATGCAGCTTCGCCATTTTTGCAATCTTTTATCATTCCTATACGAATAATCCGATGGTTGGAGAAACGCTTTACAATCTATTTTTACCGGGTGCCATTGCAGCTTTATTATTTTGTAATTGGACGCACCGTCAAATCAGTGATATTTTTAGTTTGTTTAGTTTCATTTTCCATTTTGCGTTGGTTATGTACTGTGTCATGGTGTTATATGCGGGAATAGTAAAACCAAATAAGAAGAGACTGATAAGTTCCATTCTTTTTTTAGCTCTTATAGCACCAACTATTTATTTATTAAATAAAGTATGGGATACAAACTTTATGTTCTTAAATGTTCCATCGCCCGGGTCTCCATTAGTACCACTTGAAAATATATTTGGAAACCCAGGATACATATTCGGTTTAGCCTGTCTCGTTATTCTTTTATGGGTTGTGATGTATTTACCTTGGAATAAACTCCAACAATTAAAGGTTCCAGTAAGTAAGAAAAATAAAAAGTAGCTTTCTCCATATCTCTCTAAAAAATTTTAAAAAGAAAAGAGACAGTCAAACTTAATTGATTGTCTCTTTTCTATCCTTTAGAATATTTAACCTACAGTCCGATTACATGAGTGGTATCTGCTGATCTCCCATCGAAAATAAAGCCAACTGCCCGATAAAATGCATCTGCCTTGGCAGACTCTGTCTTGGTTGTGATCTCTGTAAAATTTCCCTTCGCCTTATCAGAAATCAATTGAAATAATTGACTTCCGACACCCTTTCGACGGTATTCTGGGAGCGTATAAAAGCGGTGAAGCCGAGCAGCTGAATTATCTAGCGGATGCTTATTTAATCCGCCAATAGCAACTATTTCATCCCCATCCCAAGCCCCATAGAGTGCTTCTCCTTCTTCTGTAAATCTGTTTGTGCCATCCTCATACTCAGAAACTAGACGAGATAAAAACCGATACCCCTCTTTTTCGCTTTCTTGCACTAACTTGGATACGTCTACTTGCATCAAATCAGAAATTTTCCTTACTTCGATTGCCATATGCGTGCCTCCATTCTAATAGTGAAAAACGAACTCTCTATTAACTTCGCTAATAGTCAGCAAATCCCTTTATCCTTTCAGTATTACCTCTACATTCTATTACTGTATGTAAAAAAACCCACGCTTAATAGCATGGGCTTTCTAAAGTTATTTAATTGCAGCTAATCTCTCTTGAACTTCTTCCTCAGATAGGTTGTGTTCAACAATATAGCGGTTGCGTGGGTGCTCGCGACACTCGTCTGAACAGCTGCGCATATATTTATGCTCGTTTTCTTCCGAGCAAAGAATTTTATCATTACATTCTGGGTTTGCACAGTTTACGTAGCGCTCACATGGCTCGCCAGTGAAATGATCCTTTCCTACAATGACATGCTCTACTTGGTTGATAGGCACAGCAATACGCTCGTCAAAAACATACATCTGACCGTCCCATAATTGCCCACGAACCTCAGGGTCTTTTCCGTAAGTAGCAATTCCACCATGTAGCTGAGCTACATCCTCAAAGCCTTCTCTCACTAACCAGCCGGAGAATTTTTCACAGCGAATTCCACCTGTGCAATAAGTTAAAACCTTTTTCCCTTCAAACATCTCTTTATTCTCACGAATCCATTCAGGAAGGTCACGGAAGTTTTTGATATCCGGACGAATTGCTCCGCGGAAGTGACCTAGGTCAAATTCGTAGTCATTACGAGCATCGATTACAACTGTATCCTCTGCTTGCATTTGCTCGAAGAATTCCTTCGGAGATAAATACTTTCCAGTTAGTTCGTTTGGATTGATGTCTTCCTCTAATCCTAGGTGAACAATCTCTTTCTTCGGACGAACATGCATTTTTTTGAATGCATGACCATCTGCTTCATCTATTTTAAACACCATGTCAGCGAAACGCTCATCCGCCTTCATCATGTCCATATAAGCATCTGTTTGCTCAATTGTTCCGGAACATGTTCCGTTAATACCTTCGTTCGATACTAAAATACGCCCTTTTAACCCAATTTCCTTACAAGCAGCAAGATGCTCTTGTGCAAATGTTACTGGATCTTCAATCGGGACATATTTGTAGTAAAGTAATACTCTGTATGCATGTGTGTCCATTTTTTACTCCACCTTTTTCAAAATTTGTCCATCAATTTATCATATCAAACTTTTAGGAATAAGTTAAATAGTTAATTTAGTTAGATAATTTTTTCTGTCTCTTCATCACTATAAGAAGAGAGAAGCCGTCTAAATCTATTTTTTTCTACTTTCAAAAAAAGAAACACTTATGAGAATCATAAGTGCTTCTTTTTTGGACCGCCGGTTCTCCGCGGCGTCGGACGCTTTCCACGGGGGATCGGTGAGCCACAGCCGAACGCTAACGCGTGCCGCTGCTATGTCTCACCAGTCTCCCTCCTCCCGCAGGAGTCGCCGACGCTGCTCCGAGCCAATAGTGTTCTCTGCTAACAGAAATTTTGTAAATAAATACGAAAAAGAATATACAACCTGGTTTTAAGGGGGTGAAGTTAGCAGGTTTTCAATACGGAGTACCATCTCAGAGGTTGGTCAACTCTCCTATACTTCCTCCAAAAAATAGTAGCACAAACCATAACCTTGGTTTGTGCTACTAATATTAGTATGTTTTCTATATTATTTTGTTTTATTTGCAATTTCAATTGCGCGGTTTGTACCTTCTGCAGCTTGATCGAGAGCTTCCTTAGGATCCATTCCTTGGTATAGATTCTCGAGAGCTGTAACGATTTGTTGACGTGATTCTGGGAATACAGAGATTAATGCGCCTTGTGTCGCAATAGATGGTTCAGTGCTCTGTAACTGGTCAACTGTTACCTTTAACTGCGGCATTTCTTCCCAAGCTTGCTTTACACTTTCTTCTTCATAAGCCGCAGGGTTAATAGCAAAATATCCTGTGCTTAAGTGCCACTCTGCTTGCACTTCAGGCGTCGTTAGGTATTTCATAAACTCCCATGCTGCCTTTTGCTCTATTTCTGCAATACCTTTAGACATCCATAGGGATGCTCCTCCTATTGCCACACCTTGTCTATCCACTTCATCTGCGTAAGGAATAAATGCAGCACCCACTTCAAATGGAGCATTATCAATAATTCCACGCACACCTGCTGAAGAATCCATATACATTGCTACTTTTCCTGATTGGAATGCAGCACGAATGTCATCCCAGTTTGTACCGAAGTTACCGAATGTACCTGCCTTGTTCATTGTGTCTAGGAAATTGAATACACGTTGGCCTTCTTCTCCGTTAAATACAGCCTCTGTTGCATCTCCCGCACGTCCATTTTCTTCATTTACATAAAGACCGCCTTGCGTTGCTACTAGCTGCTCAAAGAACCAGCCATATGTCAACATAGAGAAGCCCTTCATATCATCTGTTGTTAGCTTTTCAGCTGCTTCAATTACCTCTTGAAACGTTTGTGGTGGATTTTCAGGATCTAGTCCTGCCGCCTTAAATGCATCCTTGTTATATAGCATTACCGGAGTAGAAGAGTTAAACGGCATCGAGTAAAGCTCTCCATCCAAAGAATAATAGTTTAAGATGTTTTCCTCTAATTGAGAAAGATCATAGTTATCCTCATCGATAAATTTTTGCATCGGCTCAATGTAGCCACTATCAATCATAAACTTTGTTCCTACTTCAAATACTTGCGTAATCGCTGGAGCATCCGCAGTTCCACCAACGCTACGAAGCTTTGTCAAAGACTCTTCATACGAGCCTTGGAATTCAGCTTTTACTTCATAGTCGTCCTGAGAAGCATTGAAATCTGCTACAATTTTATCTAAAGCTTCTTGCCCCGACCCTGACATTGCGTGCCAGAAGGAGATAACTGTTTTACCATCCTCTGTTTTTTCTACATCCTCGTCACTTTTTTGTGGAGTTTCAGATGAACCACTGTCACTATTTGAACAAGCCGCTAAGAGAAAAATCCCCATTAAAATCATAACTAACCAAGTGAACTTAAATTTCTTCCCCATTTTTACACCTCTTTTAGTAGTTTCAAACAACTGTTATTTTAAAGCGCCTTGCGTTAACCCCTTTTGTAATTGCTTTTGTCCTAAGAAAAGTAATAGCAGTGTCGGAATAATAACGACGATTACTCCGGCCATAACCACCCCCCATTCTGTTGCGACTTCTTGCGATTGAAGCTGCTTTAGCCCAATTTGCACAGTACGTACAGAATCATTGGTCGTGACAAGTAATGGCCATAAGTACATATTCCAGGTTGTAAGGAACCCGTAAGCTCCTAATGTCACTAAGCTCGTTTTAGAAACTGGTAAAATTACTCGAATAAAGAATGCAAATCTGCTCAAGCCCGCAACTTGAGCTGCTTCGTGCAACTCCTTCGGAATCGTCTTAAAATGCTGTCTTAATAAGAAAGTACCGAACGCTAGGGCAAAAAACGGTAGTGTAAGCCCTTGATACGTATTGATCCAATCTAACTTTTGAATCGTAAAGAAGTTTGGAATCATTGTAGCTTCCCATGGAATCATCATCGTGGAGATGAAAATGAAAAATACAAGATCTCTTCCCTTAAATGGAATAAATACAAAAGCATATGCTGCTAAGCTGCAGACGATTAGCTGACCGATCATCACTCCAGCAGAAACAATAAAGCTATTCAATAGATATTGTAATAAAGGCAGACGATCAAACACTCGCTCATAGTTATCCAACGAGATAGAGGACGGGAAAAACTTCCCTTGTAAAATCTCTCCCCCAGTCATGAAGCTCACCATGAATGCGTAAATAATCGGGAAAAACATGATTAAGGCAGTCACAATTAGTAATAGATAGATTAAGGTGCGCTTAAATAATCTCATTGGTAATGCACCTTCCTCTCACCCAGCTTAAATTGTAGAATCGTAAAGATTAGGATACATACAAATAAGAAGACAGCTTGGGCGCTGGCAGTTCCAAATTGATAATTAACAAAGGCCTCTCTATAAATGGAATATACGATGAGATTCGTAGATTGAGATGGACCACCCTTTGTTAGGATATCTACCTGACCAAATGTTTGGAATGCATTGATTAATGAAATCGTAATAATAAAAAATAATGTCGGTGAAAGCATTGGAATGGTAATACGGCGAAGACGATACCAGTAGCTCGCACCATCTATTCGTGCACTTTCATATAAATGTTCGTCAATATTTTGTAACCCGCCCAGTATGATTAAGAAAGAAAATCCTGTATTCAGCCAGATAGTCGTCAGTGAAACGGATAAAAGAGCCCACGTCGGATCAAGCAGCCACTCCACCTGGGGGAGATTAAGTACATTTAGGATTTTATTGAACATCCCGATACTTGGGTGAAATAAAAATAACCAAACAACGGAGGAAGCTGCAACTGACACCCCCATCGTAGATGCATAGATGGTACGGAAAAAGCCAATACCCTTCAGTTTTTCATTTGCAAGTAGTGCAAGACCAAGTGCAATTATTACGCCCGTCGGTACTGTGTACAGCACAAACAGTAACGTAGCCTTCATACTGTTTCGGAAAGCAGCTGATTCAAATAAATACGCATAGTTTTCTAGACCAACAAAAACCGCTGCCTCTCCAGCTTGATTGGTAAGGAAAAAACTTAGATAAATCGTGCGAAACATTGGATAAAAGATAAAAACAGAAAACAATAAAATAGAGGGCAATAAGTAAAGGAGTGCTGTTCTGGCATCTAATGAGCGTTTCCAGAGACTCTTTTTAGGCTTCGCTTGTACGGTCGTCATAGCAGTACCTCTTTGCCAAACACATGATTCTCTACATCAGATGGCTTTTTAATAATCTGCTTTGTTTGATTGTCAAAGAAGCAGAAAGACTCGTACTTCATAACAACAGGTATTTTGTCTCCTACTGCTATTTGCCATTGACCGCTCCACTTTACATTCCATAGCTCTCCATTCATAAAGAAAGAGAAAACGGTTTCATTTCCAAGTATCTCAACGTTCACTACATCAATGATAAATTTCTCTGCTTCTGTCGTATCCTTCGTTGGGGCTATAATGTGCTCCGGTCGAATGCCGACAATAATCTCTTCCTGTAAATAGTGGGCATCCTCAGCTGGGACAGGAATACTTACCAAATCACTTAATATAATAGTATGCGTACCTTTATCACCCTTTCCGCCCGTTATATTCATAGGTGGAGAACCAATGAATGTAGCTACAAAGGGATTAGCGGGATTATTATAAATATCAATAGGCTTACCAACTTGTTGAATATCGCCTTGGTGGAGAATCATAATGCGATCTCCCATTGTCATCGCTTCAATTTGGTCATGCGTTACATAAATCATCGTAATACCAAGTCTTCTTTGGATCTGTCTTATCTCGGACCGCATATGAGCGCGCAGCTTTGCATCAAGATTGGATAGTGGCTCATCCATTAGGCAGATTGGTGCCTGACTAACGATGGCACGCGCAAGAGCAACTCGTTGCCTTTGACCGCCTGAAAGTTCCCTAGGCTTACGCTTTAAATAATCAGTTAGCCCTAGCATACTTGCGACCTCTTCTGTACGCTTGGCTCTCTCTTCCTTTGAAACTTTCTTTACGTGAAGGCCAAATTGGATATTTTCCTCCACAGATAAGTGCGGGTATAAGGCATAATTCTGAAAAACCATGGATAAATCACGTTTACTCGGTGATAAATCGTTTACTTCCTTATCCCCTATTTTCAGAACCCCTCCAGTGATATCTTCTAATCCCGCAATCATTCGAAGCATGGTGCTTTTTCCACAACCGGAAGGACCAACTAAAACAAAAAATTCACCCGGCTCAATTGTTACGTTAATATTAGAGATAACGTTCGTTTGCTTGTCATATGACTTAGAGATATCTATCAGTTCTACACGTTTCAATTTCCCAATCCTCTCTATGTATCTTGTAATAGAAAAATATGCAAGATTTCAGATTATATTAACCAATTTTTCGAATAACAGATTCTTATTATTCATGGTATTGAAATGAAGTGTCGATTCACCCAAATTAACTCATCCGTAATAGTCACCCCTAACTTACGGTTCAAGTTCACTATTGGTAAATATATCTTATTATGTAATCTCTTTTTTATTTTACATAATAAAAGTTTGATTAGTAAAGAAATTTACTATTTTCACAATATTTAATATGATATTCTTCAAGTTGAAATATAATTTACATTCGGAGGAAATTTATGAGAAAGGTAACTATTATCCTACTATTTATATCATTTCTTTCCGGCTGTGCAACTAAAAATCCACCTTCTCCCATCACAAGTGAAGAGTTTATAGTAATCGCCCATCGAGGTGCCTCTACTTATGCACCAGAACACACGATGATTTCTTACCAGCTAGCGAAAGAATTCGATACCACATACATGGAAATAGACTTGCAGATGACAAAGGACGGAGTTTTGGTTGCCATGCATGATGAGAAGGTAGATCGTACTACGAACGGAACCGGCTTAGTAAAGGACTACACACTTAAGGAAATAAAGCAGTTGAATGCCGGTAACTGGTTTAATAAAGCTCACCCTACTTTTGCAAGTGAGATTTACGAATACGTACCTGTACCAACATTAGAGGAAATATTTGAGGAGTTTGGACAGGAAGCTAATTATTATATTGAATTAAAATCACCAAAGCTCTATGAAGGTATGGAGGAGGAGCTTCTACGTTTATTAAAGAAGTTCGATTTAATTCAAACAGCTAATGATATCCCAAAGGTCATTATCCAATCCTTTGATAGAGCGAGTCTTCAAGAGATGCATCAGCTAGAGCCTAAACTTCCACTCATCCAGCTACTAAGCCTGAAAGAAAAAGGGAAGTTATCTAGACAAGACTTCTCTACCATGAAAAAGTACGCTAGTGGAATTGGCGTAAATATCAATATGGTGGATCAAACGTTTATCCACGAGGCTCAGGAACGCGGATTACCTGTCCACCTCTTTTCAGTTAAAACTGAAGCGGATGTACGTAATGCAATTGAAATGAAAGCAAATGGTATTTTTACAGACAGTCCAAATATTGCCCGTGAAATAATAAAGAGGTATTAAGGCTGTCTGTTCATGGCATAGTCACAGAGCCTTTGAAAGCTCTCTTGGAACCTTTCGTTGTCTTCCTTCTTCCGTTTCTTCGGACCTTTCATGCGACCACCAGCTTGTCGAATCTTTTTGGATACATGACGACTATCTAGCAGCTGGTCAATATTTTCCGAAGTATACCAGCGTCCGTTCTGATCGATGGCGTACCCTTGCTTCGCTAAAACCATTGCTGCTAGTCCATAGTCTTGAGTTACTACGATATCCCCTTTATTAACCTTATTCACCAGTACAAAGTCTACTGCATCTGCACCCTTTGATACCATTACCGTTTCTGCTCCATCTCGTTGCATATAGTGGGAAGTATCACAAAGAAGCGTAACAGGGAGTTTATATTGTTTTGCTATACTTATTGTTTGATCGACCACAGGACAGCCATCTGCATCAACTAACACACGAACCATATAAGTACCTCCTTTTTAGCTATTGTATCTTAGGTTATGGAATTATTCACTATAGGAAGTGTGGTTGCTATTTACTAGGCAAAGGAGATAAATTCACAAGGCCTTCTAGGTTATTTCCACACCTTGCACTGAGGCTCTTTGTCCTCTATGACTGTGTTTATTTTAAATACTTACCTTTATTCTCAATTTTTGTTAATGTATTTATATGGTTATTTAATAATTAGATTAAAATAGTTATATATAAGCAAATCTAATACCTTTATCCCAGAAGATGAACCCTAATTCACATAGAAAAATGGGATGATATTAAGAGATGTACTTATATATAAATAAGCAGAATAACCATATTATTATAAGAGGGTGGAATGTTCAAATGAAAAAAAAGTTGTTTTTGTTATCCTTGGCAACTACTATTTCTTTACCTGCAATAGTAGCTCCAGTACAAGCACAAGAAGTTAGTAAAGGGGCCTCTCAAGATTTTAAAGACGTGTCAAAAAATCACTCCGCATACAAAGAAATCACAGCAATGCGAGACTTTGGCATAATTGATGGATATCCAGATAACACGTTTAAACCGGAACAATCAATCAGTCGTGTACACGTTGCATCTTTGCTTGACCGAATACTTAATTTACCATCTGTGAGAGCAGGAAAAGAATTCAAAGACGTACCGAAAACAAGCCCATATTATGAAGCGGTACAGAGTGTTTATCGCGCCGGTATCTTCGATGGGGACGCAAATGGCACATTTGGTATCAATGACAACTTAACGCGTGCTCAAATGGCAAAAGTGATGGTTAATGCGTTTAAGTTGGACATCCACAAAGGCACTATCTTTACTGACGTAAGTACGGAACATTGGGCTACAGACTATATCTCTTCATTGTATATGAGTGGAATCACAGTTGGCAGTAACGGTAAATATATGCCGAACGAACCGGTTTCACGAGCTAACTACGCGGTATTCTTATACCGAGCGCTTCATCCGAGTGAAACACCGAAACCGGAAATACCGTTATCGAAGCCCCCAGTCGAAGGGAATCCGTTCCCATCCGGACCAATCAGCGTCCCTTCTGGTTGGACAGAGAGCAAAACGAAAGAACATGATAAAACAATTGCTGATACGGTATTTCAGTACGCACCAAAGAAAGGAACTGGTTCTCAGTTCGGGACAAGTACATACACATTAGACAGATTTGATGACCCACAATTCAGAAGTGATCTTGAAAAAAGCTTAGAGGATTTTTATTCAAGTGTAAGTATCAATGAATGGTACGACGGTGTGAACGAAGTTATCAAATCAGGCGGGGTATATATTGCACCAGACTACTCGTTTGGTGTTTATATCGTGTATTACAAATCAACCGCATTGATTAAATTCACACGATAAATCATAACTAAATAAAACCCTTCTGCTCATGCAGAAGGGTTTCTCTTTTTTTAAATTACTCTGGCTCCAACAATGTTGACCCACGGAAAGCGTCCGACTCAGCAAGAACCTGAGTCTCAAAACATAAGGAAGCACTTATGATGCTAATCATATTACTCGCTTGTCCTTTAGCTTTTTTATTAGTATTTACTCTTCTCCAGTTATAGAAAATATGTAAAACAGGTAGAGTTCAAATTCTCCACCTGTTTCATTCCTTGCGCTATTTACTTATATTCTCCGAGAATTTCTACTGCCTTTTCAGACATGGAGGTATCTACTGCTTTATCAAAGTCTACATCACCAGTGATGGCACCATTATTTTTATAGGTTTCAAATTGTTTCACTATATCATCAAAAAACAAATTCCCATTTGGATCTAAGCCTGTAACGGATACCTTTTCCCAAATCGCAGCATCCTTTAAGCTAGTGTGTTTAATCATGATTTCTATTATCTCTTCCTTGCCCTCACCTTTTAAGAAGGCATCATTATAATCGCGTACTCCTTTTAAATAAGCTGCCATGAAGCGTAAGGACACATCCTGCTCTTCATTCATAAACTCTGGAGATCCTAAAACTAGAGCAATTTGGGATTCAGGAGCATAATCGGTTGCATCTCCAAAACGGATATGCATATTATTTACTTCTCCCTGCGTGATTAATGGCTCGATTTGAAGAGCTGCATCAATCGATTGGTTTTCAATTGCTCCCAGCATACTTCCGAAATCAGCCAAAACTACTAACTCCACATCATCCGGTGTTAATCCACCATGCTTCAGCATTTCTAAGAAGATATATTCGTCTATAGAATTCTTAGAGGAAATAGCAATCTTTTTCCCCTTAAAATCCTTATACTCTTTTATAACGTCCTTCATGTGGTTTCCAATGACAAAAGAAAAATAAGAACTACCAGGGTTATTATGACCTTTATCTCCAATTATCTTTACATCAATACCTTGTGCAATGGCATTAAAGAAGGAGGCTGTTGAAACGCCACCTGCGATATCCACTTCTCCTGATGCTAGAGCTGGAAGCATCTCATCACTATTTGCAAATTGCGCAAATTCCACTTCAATATTGTACTCCTCAAAATAGCCTTTCTCTTTTGCTATATAAAAACCAGCTCCTGAAGCTGCTCCATCCTCCGCAATGACAACCTTTACCTTTTCCTTTAAAGGCGCTAAATCCCCTGATGGATTATCTTTACTTACAGAGTCATCAAGCTTTCCATCTGAGCCCTTTTCTGTTGAACTACATGCACCTAGCAAAAGAATGATAGATACCAATAAGACAAGCCAGCGTTTCTTCACAACTTTCCTCCTTATTTTCTTGATTTTTGAACCTCTTGCTGCAAGTGATTCCAAATAGCGATAAATTGCTCAGCCATTTCTGCATTGGCTCTCACCTGTTCCATTGTCCTTGGCCTTGGAACAGGTACCTGTATTTCCTTCACAATTTCCCCAGGATGAGCACTCATTAGGATAATTCGATCGCTTAACAGGAGTGCTTCATCGATACTATGGGTAATAAAGATTACTGTCTTTTTATGCTCTGACCATATGGAGAGCAGCTCCTCCTGTAAGATGAATTTATTCTGCTCATCAAGCGCAGCAAAAGGTTCATCCATTAGAAGGATTTCCGGGTCATTGGCAAATGCTCTGGCAATGCTAATTCGCTGCTTCATTCCACCAGATAGCTCATTGGGATAAAGAGAAGAGAATTTGGTTAGACCGACTTTTTCCAAATAGTAGGCTGTTTGCTTTTGAATAAATTCCTTTGGTAAGTGGCGCATCTTCAACCCAAATGCCACGTTTTCGGCAACTGTTAGCCATGGGATTACCCCTTTTTCTTGAAACACCATGGACTGGAGGGGTCTCTCATCTGACTCAGAGTTTATAACAAAACTACCGGAGCTAGGATTTTCTAGACCCGCTAAAATGCGTAGTAATGTCGTTTTTCCACAGCCGCTCGGACCAACTATACAGATAAATTCTCCCTCTTTTACGTCAAGGGAGATATTTTTAATAGCTGTTACGCTATTTTGCTTTTTATAAAAGACCTTTGTCAGCTGATCAATAGTGATTTTCACTGCTTCACTCATTTACTCACCTCCATGGGACAATTCTCTTTTGAAGCCCACGTAAACAGAGGGAAAAAAGAAACCCAAAAAAAGAAATGAGGACCAAACCGACGAACATTTCTTTTAACATGAATGCTTTATAAGAGGTCCAGATTAAATAACCAATACCTGAAGTAGCTCCCATCATTTCTGCTGCAACGATGGTTAAAAGAGCGATTGCCTGCCCCATTTGAATTCCCTCTAACATAACAGGAAGTGCTCCAGGGAACGCAATTTTCAGGAAAAAATCCTTAGGACTCGCTCCATAGTTTTTTGCTACGTCTAAATGTACTCGCTCAATATTCAAAACGCCTGCCACGGTATTGATGACAACAGGAAAAAACACGCTTGCTGCAATCGTTACAACTTTAGAAAAATCACCAATTCCAAACAGAATGATGATGATTGGTAGCAATGCTAGCGTAGGGATAGGCATAAACACCATGACAATCGGAGAAATAAAATGCCGAATCGGGGAATATAACCCCATTAGGAGACCAATAACAACTCCTGGTATGACCCCTAATAGGAATCCACAGGCTATCCGATAGAGAGAAACCGAAATATGTGTCCAAAGCGTGCCATTAGCTGCTAGGTCAAAAAAGGTAGATATAATGGCCGTCGGAGGCGGAAAAAATCGAATATCCAGAATACCCGTCCGAGAGCATAGCTCCCAAATAGCTAAAATAAGTATAGGCGAAGTGATGGTAAGTAACTGTTTACCCCGTTCTTTTCTTTGTTGCTTTTTCCATTCCTTCTGTTCCGTTTCATAGGCGTCGTATTCTTCGACTCTATTTTCTTTGCTCATATTCACCACCTCTTTCTAAAAAGATATGTCGGATAGGCAAAATGTGTGAGGGTGTAATTGCCTATCAATGAAATAGGTGTTAGGAGAGCTTTCTTGCTTGATCGTTGATCAATAAAGTGAGCAACCTCGTTTCATGAGGAAAATATGCATCCAGCTATATTTATTTCCAATAATTAGATATGCTTAATAGTAAATGCTGTAAATGAGGTGAGGGAAATGCCTAAACGTATTTTATTGGTAGAAGATGATGAATCCATATATGAGATGGTAGAAAAGTATTTAAGAATGGAAGGCTTTCTAGTAGATACCGTCAACAATGGAGAGGATGCAATTAAACAATACAAGGAGTCAGCTTACGATTTAATAATCCTCGATATTATGATGCCTAAAATAGGCGGCTTGGAAGTGCTAAGAATGATTAGAGAAAAAAGTGCTGTACCAATACTGATTATGTCAGCAAAGGACAGTGACATAGACAAAGCCTTAGGATTAGGGTTAGGGGCAGATGATTATCTTGCGAAGCCTTTTTCTTTACTTGAGCTTTCTGCAAGAGTAAAGGCAGCTATCAGGAGAGCTACACAGTACTCTAAGGAGCTAAGTGCTAGTAAGGATATCCTTGAAATAGGGGATCTCAAAGTTGATGTTATTAATTTTACTGTGACAAAAGGAAATGAAAACGTAAAGCTGACTGCTAAGGAGTTTGCGATCTTAAAATTATTTGCTACCAATCCAAATCGTGTCTTTACAAAACAGCAAATTTATCAGCTAATATGGGAGGATGAATATTACGGAGATGAAAATATTATTAACGTACATATGCGAAGACTTCGAGAAAAAATTGAGCCAGATCCATCTAACCCAATGTATATAAAGACCTTATGGGGTATTGGTTATAAGCTGGAGGAGTCTTAATATGGTACTCGTTCTTTCTTTCATTATTTTCATATTGCTTGTTTTTATTTGCTTCCAATATACAGAAAAAAGAAAAATCACCTCTAACATAGCCTACACACATAAAAAGCTTCAGAAGATACTTCACGAAAACTCTGGAGAGAAAATATTAACACATACTGAACACGCTGAGCTCCAACAATTATTAACGATGATCAATCAGCTCTTAGCTGAAAAACAAAAAGTGTTAGTAACGCATACACAGCTCGAAGAATCCATGAGAAAAATGCTTTCAAACGTATCTCACGATTTAAAAACACCTTTAACTGTCATATTAGGCTATATTGAGATGCTAGAAATTTCCCCTCCCTTACAGGAGGAAGAAAGACAGCAATTACTTATGAAACTTCATACCAAAACGGAAGAAGTACTAAAAATCATTCATACTTTTTTTGATTTAGCAAAAATAGAAGCGGGAGACCAACAATACCCAATTTCTAAGGTAAATATAAATGAAATATGTAGAAAGAACATTTTATCCTTTTATGAGCTTATAACAGCCAAGGATATCAACATTCAAATTGATATACCAGAAATCGATCTTTACGCATTAGGGAATGAAGAGGCAATTGATAGAGTGCTAAACAATCTTTTGTCTAACGCGTTAACATATGGGGCAGATGGCAAAAAAATCGGGTTAGGATTGAGAAGTGACGAAGCGCATATTTATATAGATGTTTGGGATAACGGAAAAGGAATTGACGAGTATCATATAGAGCGAGTTTTTGAGAGAACGTATACGATGGATGACTCTAGAAATAAATCCTTCCAGAACAGCGGATTGGGACTAACGATTACAAAGCGCCTTCTAGAAATAATGGGAGGCTCTATCCAACTAAGAAGTATCCCTCATGAAAAGACCATCTTCACAGCTACCTTGAAACGAATTACTTATTAAAAGGTGAACTTAAGAAATTCGTAAGATTGGCGTAATAAAAAAGAGAGATTCGTTTTCTATACTAAGAATAGTAACGAAGAGGGAGAGGGTTAAAATGTCGTTTATATTGAATACAAACCAGCTAACAAAAGTATTTGATGGTAAGGAGGTCGTTTCCTCTATCAACATGCATGTCCAAAAGGGCAAAATTTATGGATTTTTAGGACCTAATGGTGCCGGTAAGACAACTGTCATGAAAATGATGACCAATCTGATTAAGCCGACGAATGGAGAAATTGAGATCTTTGGCGAAAAATTAACTGATCATTCATATGAAACCTTAAAAAGAATTGGGTCCATCATTGAATATCCTATTTTTTATGACAAGCTGACTGCAAGGGAAACTCTTCAGCTTCACTGTGACTATATGGGTTATTATAACCAACAAGAAATCGACCAGGTATTAGAGATGGTTAGTTTAGTGAACACAGGAAATAAGCGGGTAAAAGAATTTTCCCTCGGGATGAAGCAACGCTTAGGTATTGCACGTGCAATCATTACAAAGCCTGAATTACTTATCCTTGATGAACCGATAAATGGTCTAGACCCTCAAGGCATCAAGGAAATGAGGGAATTATTTCGTATGCTATGCAAGGATTTTGGCATTACCATTATTGTTTCTAGTCACATTTTAGGAGAAATAGAGCAAATTGCAGATACTATTGGAGTCATCAACCACGGAAAGCTGATACAAGAAATATCTCTTGAAGAATTAACTCGCAGTCAAACCGATTATATCGAGCTAGTCGTTCAGGACATCAAGAAAACCTCCTTACTGCTAAGCGATAAGTTACATCTAATTAATTTTAAAGTAGTAGACGATCAATGTATCCGTATATATGATTCTACTATTTCACCTCAAACGATTTCCAAAGTGTTGTACGAAAACAATGTCGAAATAGGAGCAATTAGTAAGAAAACAAGTACGTTAGAGGATTATTTCTTGAAGCTTATCAATGGAGGTGCTGTACATGTTTAAGCTAATGAAACTAGAAATGAAAAAATTTAATTTAGCTTCCTATTCACTCAATGCTGTGATAGCTAATCTTGTCATTCTCGGATTCATGTTCCTTATTGCCTTTATTTCAAAAATTGAAGGAGATACTGATTTTTCAACATATCAGGAGGTTCTTGGGATTATTGACACACTCGTGAGAGCAACCTTTATCATCTTTGCTGGAGCACTTATCGCAAAGCTAGTAATAGGAGAATTTAAAAATAAAACAATTACTACCTTATTTATGTATCCAATAAGCAGAAAAAAATTACTTGCAGCAAAGCTTGCCATAGTTATCATTTTTACATTCTCATGGATTATTATTTCTAATGTGTTTATAACGACAGTCTACTGTTGGATAAGCGTAAACTATCAGCTAATCCCAGATACACTAACAGCCTCCTTACTTCAAGAGCGTGGCATTAGTGTATTAATGAATGCTGTAGCAGCTTCTGGCATGGCTCTGATACCCCTTTACTTTGGTATGAGGAAATATTCTATTCCCGCTACAATCATTTCCTCCATTCTTATCGTGATGGTAGTAGCGAACAATACTGGCGGATTTTCCTTAAACGATATAATTATTATTCCTATATCCTTGGCGTTAATCGGTTTAACTGTTGCATACCTCTCCATCCGAAATATTGATAGGATGGATATAAAAGTGTAATTTTCCTTTCCGATTATACTTTTTAGAATCCAGTGTAAACTTATTCGGAAACTCCAATTTGTAGACATAAGAAAACCCTTACGATTGAATCCTCCAGAATCGTAAGGGTTTTTCGATCTTGTTTCTGTTCAAGCATAGTAATATCGATTATTTAATCAGCTGTTTTCGTAGATTTTTTATATGTTGTGGATTGTTTTCCCACTGACTCATTAACACTAGCTGCTTTTCCTTTAGCTCAGGATCGGGCTCTTCTACCATTTCTATTCTCGAGAACTTTTTTTCAAACGTGAGTGAGTCTTTTATTTTTTTATATCCACCAAATCCCTGGTCGTCGTTTAGCAGCCATACAACACGCTGCATTTTCGCAAATAATATTGCCCCAGTGCACATCGGACAAGGCTCTAAGGAGCTATATAAAGTAAGTCTCTTATTTTGTATCTTCGCTTCAAACATGGCTGGCCCGGCTTCTCGCATAGCTACGATTTCCGCATGGGCAGTAATGTCTTGCAGAGGATGAACACCATTGCGACCTTTTCCAATAATTTGGTCGTTTTCATCTACAATGATAGCTCCCACTGGATAGGTATTTTCCTGGAGAGAAAGCTCTGCCTCCTTTAAAGCTAGCTCTAAGAAATATCGATCCTTGTCCGTGTACATAGTTCCCATCCTTATCTAATGATGAATTTTGTTTTGCTGTAGCCTTCTTTTAGCTTTTCTACTTCTAAGACCGCAGGAATTGCTGCTTTCAGCTCTGCAACATGGGAAATGACACCAATCATTCTTCCAGACTTCTGTAAATCAATTAATGTATGAATCGCTTTGTTCAGCGATTCCTCGTCTAAGGAGCCAAATCCTTCATCAATGAACATTGTTTCTACTCTCACACTTCCACGGTGTCCTTGGATCACATCAGCCATTCCTAAGGCTAAACAAAGAGAGGCATTAAATTTTTCACCGCCAGAAAGCGTTTTGACATCTCGAATTTGACCTGTATATGCATCATACACATCTAATCCTAGACCGCTTTGCTTCCCGTGTGTCTCTTGACGCTCACTGCGAATGAGCTGAAATTGACCATTGGACAGTGTTCTTAAACGCTCGTTTGCCACATGAATGATTTGCTCTAAATACTCTATTTGGATGTAACGCTCAAAGGAAAGCTTCATTGGGTTTTGTCCTCTTAACGTATCGTATAGATCTACGATTCGATGAACTCTCTCTTCCAATGCCATAATCCGCTCGCTAGTATCTGTTATTTTATTTTCCAATTGCTGTCCGGCTTTTGCATATTCAGTGGAGCTATTATACTCTTTCAATTTCCGTTCATAGGATTCCTTTAGTTCAGCCAGCTCTTCTTCTAGAGGACCTAAGTCCAATTTTTCATGACCTTCTAATTGTTTCTTGCCATCCTTTACTTGCTCCGTTAATGTATGAAGCATTTGTTTAAATTCATTGCATTCTTCTTGTAAGCTCACTCGCTCTTCAGCAGACATTTTCGCTTTCTGGTATGCCTCTAATCCTATAAAGCCAGCTTGATTAATCGCTTCGTTAAAATGCTTTTCTGCTCGGTCTCTCTTATGAGAGAGTTCCTCCAAGGCAGCTGTAAGATGCTCCAACCTCGCATCAGCCTTTGTATAAGTATCATCTATTTTCTTTCTGCACCTTTGTACTTCTTCCCAAGCAGCCTCTAAAGTTTCTTTTTCTTTTTTTGCTTGTGCAATTAACTTTCTAAGCTCAGTCAACGTGGAAATAGCAGGCGGGATAGACTGTTGCTTCGCTCGGTACACCGCATCTTTTTGCTCGAGAGTGCTTTTTAGCTGGCGATGCTCCAATTCTCTCTGTTGTTTTTCTTTCTCTAGCTGCTGTATTTCCTCTAGCTTTCTTTTATATACCTCTCTTACTTGCATGAGCTTTTCCTTATCTGCTCGTAGCTCGTTCACTTCCTGCGTACGTCGTTCAAGGTCTAGTCTCACTGATTCCAACTCAGATGCAGAAAGCTGCAGCTCTTCTAATTGTTCGAGTGTATGCTCCTTCGTTATTTGAGCCTGTTCCATTTTGGCAACCACTACTAGAGAGCTAGATTCTTGCTTAGATAGCTCCTCACGCAGCGACTGTAGCTTTTCTTCATCTACCGAATGTGTATGAACAACTGGCGAAGCTCCTTGGTGATTCGTGCTTCCACATACTGGACAAGCTTCCCCAGCTATCAGCTTGGAGGCTAGAATACTTGCCTGACTATTAATCCACTTTCTTTCCTGCTCCTTATACTCATCCTGCATTGTTAGAAACAGCTTTCGTTGATGCTCCTCTTCTTTCTTTAGAAATTGAAGGATTTCCTCCTGTTCTTTGTAGCTTTCCATTAATTCATAATGCTGCTGAAGCTTTGTTAACGCTTGTGCCTTTTCATCTAATAAGTCTACCGAATGCTCAAGCTTCTCAATATCTCTCTGTATGGTAGAACAAGCACTTTTTACAGCTTGGTAATTCGTCTCTATTTGCATTACCTTTTGTTGTTGCACTTTTTCTTGCTCCATGTATTGCATTAGCTCATTTTTTATGGACTCTAGCTCCTCAAAAACCGGAAGGAACCCCGTTAACTGAATAACATGCTCCACACTTTTTTCTCTTAGGTCCTTCTTTGCTTCCTCTACCTTATACTGCTCGGTGATTTTTGCCAGACTATCTTTCATCAAAGCAAGATCTCTAGTTGCCTCTTCTTTTCGTTGTTCTTTCTCTTTTTCTTCTTTATCTAGCTCTACGTATAGATTTTCAAGTGGTTCAATAGTTTTTGCTACCTCAGCTAGCTTCACTCGCTCCTCTTTTTCAGCATAGACCTCTTTCTGACCGAGTAAGTGCTCGAGCTTTTGCTCTTTTTCTTCTAATAAATAAAAACGTTCGTTTATGTTTTTAGCTAGGTGAAAGGTAGATTGCTTCGCTAAATGATTTTCATACGCTTCCTCACAGGCAATCTTGTCGACTTTTTCTTTCTCCCTATAGTAGGCAGATTCTTCTCGTAAGGCTTCCATCAATTGATGAATATTGAAGCTATTCGTTTCAATCAGCTGAAAGATGGAGGAATCTCTAGAAGGAAAAATGCTTACAATCTGTTCAATATAGCTTTGACGTGCTGCCTCTTCCTTTTTCCATTCATTTTCTGCCTCATATTTTTTCTCCTTTAGCTTTTCACTCATCATTTTATAAGGCTCTGTTTTAAATATTTTTCGTAAAATTGCTTCCTTGTTTTCTGTAGAAGAGGTTAACAGCTTTCGAAATTCTCCTTGGGGAAGCATAACGATTTGGCTAAATTGGTCATGTGATAATCCAATGATATCCTCTACCTTTTTATTTATCTCAGAGACAATTTGCCTTTCAACCACGGGAACCTCTCCCGTTTCCTTTACTTCAAAGAATTCATATTTCTCTCCTGTAGCGCTTTTATTCCCTTGTTTAATATGTGGTAGCTGACGAAGAATACGATAGCGACGCTGATTAACTTCAAAGATTAGCTCCACACATGTATGCGTGTCGTCTGAAGCAAAATCACTTCTCATCATTTTGGTATCCTTTCGATCCTCTCCACTGCCGGTGCCGTAAAGTGCGAAGCAAATGCCATCAAATATCGTTGTCTTTCCGGCTCCTGTAGCACCAGAAATGACAAATAAACGATTATCCTTTAACTCTTCAAAACGAATTGTCTCCGTCATTTTATAGGGACCAAATGCGGTCATTTTAAGTTCAATTGGCTTCATTTTAAGTTAGCCTCTCTTTCTTCTAGCAGCATCTCTGAAAGAATATCTTGAAATAGCTGTTTCGTTTCCTCGGATGGCTTCTTTCCATTCACTTCTTCATAGAAGGCTTGAAATAAGCCGAAATCATCCATTTTTTGACGAGCAGGCTGGTTGTTTTCTGTCATACTCTTTATTGTTTGGAACACTTTTCTTTCCACGTGCATCGCGTTTGGGTAAACAGTTCGTATTTGCTCCATAGGTGAAAGAATCGGTGTTTCATCTAATAGCCTTACAAATATAAAATCTTCATTTTTTTCCTGTTTTAAAATATCTTGAAGATAGCCTTCTACCGTACGCAGATCTTTCCTTGGTTTTAGTAATCTCTTTTCTACCTTAGTATTACCGGTCCCATCTAGCGTTACGATGTAGTATCCTTTTTGATGATGTTCTTCTGAAATGGAATATTTTAAAGGAGAGCCTGCATATCGAATCGTTTCTTTTGATACAAAATGAGCTTGATGTAGATGCCCTAGTGCGGTGTAATGAAAATTCTCGAATAATGCTGCATCCACATATTCTGCTCCTCCTATAGAGAGTGGTCGTTCTGAATCGCTTGTATTTTCCTCTGGTCGGCCATGAGGAGTAACAAAAGCATGTCCTATAAATACATGTCTCTCTCCAGGCATCATCTTAGACTCAATTTCTTCTACTATTTTTTTCATTGCCGCTTGATGGGAAGAAATACTGTCATCCTCCCATAAATAGCGTACTTGGGAAGGATCTGCGTAAGGTACAAGGTGAAAATGAACCTCTCCCTCTGCATCCCTCAACGTGACCTTAGGAATCTCTCTGGTTAATTGACCAACCATATGGAGGCCTGCTTGTTTCATCAAGCCGCTACCAAAATTCAGTCGACCAGGACTATCGTGGTTACCAGCTATACTCAATACAGGTATATGACGCTTTAATACAATTTCCGCCAATACTTTATCAAGTAAATTAACCGCTTCCGCCGGAGGGACTGCTCGATCGTATAAATCTCCAGCTATAATCACTACATCTGGATTTTCTTTATCTATTTCTTGAATAAATTGCTCTAAGACGTATGCTTGCTCTTCTGTCATATAAACACCTTGTACTAATTTTCCAAGGTGCCAATCTGCAGTATGAAAAATTTTCATATAGAATTGCCTCCTTTGCAATGTAAAAATAATGTGTGGCTTCCTGCTTATGTGAGTTCATTCAATTCTAGCCTTTTGCATTCCAAATCTCCTACAGTAATCTCGTTTCTCACAAGTCCCCCAATATTCCGCGCCGTAAAATTAGATAATTTTATCATTTCTAAATAAACCGAAAATATATTAATCTGCTAATTTTGGTACGATAAAATAAGTGATGATGGTATGATGGGAGTAGGAGGTTGATAAATTATGTCGTCAGAAAATTATCAGTTATTAGCCATTGTCATTTACATGGTTGCCATGCTAGCAATTGGTTGGTACTCTTACCGAAAAACAGTAAACCTAACCGATTACATGCTTGGTGGACGCTCTCTTGGTCCTGCTGTAACCGCTCTCAGTGCTGGGGCAGCAGATATGTCCGGTTGGCTTCTTATGGGACTGCCAGGAGCTATTTACTTATCCGGAATGGGAGAGGCTTGGATTGCAATCGGACTTACGATTGGAGCTTATTTAAACTGGCTGTTTGTAGCTCCTCGCTTACGAGTTTACACCCAAGTATCGAATGATTCAATTACAATTCCCAGCTACCTGGAAAGTAGATTAAAGCAATCTTCTAGATTACTACGCATCGCTTCTGGGATCATTATCCTTTTGTTTTTTACATTTTATGTTTCCTCCGGAATGGTGGCAGGAGGAGTGTTCTTTGAGAGCTCCTTTGGTTTAGATTACCATACTGGTCTGATTATTGTATCAGCAGTGACAGTAGCTTATACGCTTTTTGGCGGATTTCTTGCTGTAAGTTATACAGATTTCCTTCAAGGCTTGTTAATGTTCTTAGCCCTGATTGCAGTTCCGGTTGTAGGTATTTTTGCGACAGGTGGGATTGCAGAAACTGTAGACTCCATTAAAGAAGTAAATCCAAACCATTTAAGCCTAGTTGCAGGAACTACTCTACTCGGTGGAATCTCCTCAGTAGCTTGGGGACTAGGGTATTTTGGACAACCACATATTATTGTTCGTTTTATGGCAATCAGCTCGGTAAAGGAAACCAAAAATGCCCGTCGAATAGGGATTGGCTGGATGATTCTCAGCCTGGCCGGAGCAATTGCAACCGCTTTAGTTGGATTAGCTTACTATCAACAGAACGGATTAACTTTAGATAATCCCGAAACCGTGTTTATTGCTTTAGGTCAGATCATATTCCATCCATTTATTGCCGGGATAATACTTGCTGCAATTTTAGCGGCTGTTATGAGTACAATTTCTTCCCAGCTGATTGTTACTTCTTCAGCGCTTGTAGAAGATTTATACAAAGCAGTTATTAAAACAGATGCATCCGATAAAACCTATGTACTTTACGGTCGACTTGCAGTGCTAGTTGTCTCCATTGTTGCGCTGATTGTCGGTTGGAATCCAGAGTCTTCTATCTTAAATCTTGTCTCCTTTGCTTGGGCTGGCTTTGGTGCAGCATTTGGACCTATTATCCTCTTAACTTTGTACTGGAGAAAAATCACTTCGGCTGGTGCGTTAGCAGGGATGATTGTAGGAGCTATTACGGTACTTATTTGGGGAACAAATGATATTTTATCAGAAACACTCTATGAAATTGTGCCAGGTTTTGTACTTGCATTAATTGCCACAGTTTTAGTAAGTCTCGCTACATACAAACCAAACTCTGAAATCGAAAGAGAGTTTGATGAAACAATTCGTTTGCTGAAGATAGAACGCAAATAATCTTACCTACTAAGCACTTATGATTCTACTAATAGAATCATAAGTGCTTTTTTATTTATTGATATCTGATCCCCCAAGTTCCTCGCTTTCCGCTATTGAACCTGTCATATGATAACGCTATTTTTGCTAATCTTTTAAAACATAAGAAGCTCCACTCACTATATTTTCCTAGTCTCTTAATGAAAAGCCGACATTGTACCTAGAACTTTTTTCCTTCTATGACACTTGTCACCTTATCTTGTTGACGTTTATGTCTACTTCTAGGACCTACTAGTAGGGTATGGTTAATCTACTAAATTACATTCAGGAGGAAAGTAAATGAATAGAGAAAAGACCTTAGAGCTTCGAAAGAATGTAAAACCCTTCGAGAAATCTGAATTAAGAAAAAGCGTCATTCAACTAATTAATACTATTCCACCATTTTTTATACTTTGGTTCTTGGCTTATATGTGCTTAGAAGTTTCTGTTTGGCTAAGCGTTGGCCTATCCATCATAGCAGCAGGCTTCGTAGTACGTATTTTTATCATTTTTCATGATTGTACACATGGTTCGTTTTTTAAAAACAAGAAAGCAAATGATATTGTTGGTACATTGACAGGTATTATCACATTATTCGCTTACGAAAAATGGAAACGCGAGCACATTATTCATCATGCCACTAGTGGAAATCTAGACAAACGAGGCATCGGAGATATTTGGCTTATGACGGTGCAAGAGTATATTGAAGCAACTCCTTTTACACGATTACGCTACCGATTATACAGAAATCCACTGGTTATGTTCGGATTAGGACCTGCATCCTTATTCTTACTAAATAACCGTTTTAATCGCAAGGATGCGAAGCCGAAAGAGAGATATAACACCTATCTTATTAATGTATCAGTAGTAGCTATCTATTCATTCATGATTTGGCTGATCGGTTGGCAAGCATTTGCCATCATTCAAGGCACTGTTCTTTTTACTGCGGGAGCATTAGGCATTTGGTTATTCTATGTTCAGCACCAATTTGAGGATTCTTATTTTGAGGACGAGTCTGAATGGGACTACGTGAAAGCAGCGGTAGAAGGCAGCTCGTATTATCAGCTTCCTAAAGTTCTTCAGTGGGTAACAGGGAATATCGGCTTTCATCATGTGCATCATCTAAGTCCAAGGGTACCTAATTATCACCTGGAAGCTGCGCATTCCTCTACTCCACCTTTACAAAAGGCTACTACTATTAATTTACGTACAAGTCTACAATCGCTAAAGTTTCGTTTGTTTGATGAAGAGAACAAAACCTTTGTGAGTTTTAAAGAGATCAAACCTCTATTAAAGCAATCCCAACAGGCTTTGTAAATACGAACACCAACAAACCATTCCTTTTGCATAACAGGGAATGGTTTTTGTTTTATAATAAAAGAAATATTGCAATGAGGTGTTCTAATTGTCGAAATGGTATCAGATAATACCGAATTATTCTTGGCTGAGTATATATGCCTGGATAATCTTTTTAATCTTTCCCTTCTTTTTCATTTTTCGTTCTAATTCTTTGGCAGAAATTATTACAGGCCTAGTATTAACTCTCTTTTTTGTACTTGCTTATCGATTGTCCTTTTTTTCAAATGGAAAACTTTTTTATATATGCTTAGCAGCTGAAATTGTAGTTAGTATCGTCATGACCTATCTATTCGCCTATATATATTTTTCCATTTTCCTCGCATTTTTTATAGGTAATATAAAAGGTAAAGTTAGATTTTTCATCATTTATTCTGTTCATTTTGTCGGAATACTTCTTGCCATTATCTTTGGTTTTATTACTGATACAGGGCACTTTCTAAACCAGCTTCCTTACATTGTTATTTGTCTATTAGGCGTAATACTTTTACCATTTCACACCTATAACAGACTTAAGCAGGATTTACTGGAGGGTCAATTAGAGGATGCTCATAACAAAATATCTCGCTATATAATTATTGAGGAAAGAGAAAGAATAGCTCGTGACTTACATGATACGTTAGGACAAAAATTGTCTTTAATCGGTCTGAAAAGCGATTTAGCCTCACGTCTAATAGACAAAGATCCACAATCGGCTAAAAATGAGATTCTCGAAATAAACCACACTGCCCGCTCAGCATTAAAAGAGGTGAGGGAACTTATCTCAGGGATACGCGTAAATAAGCTAGACGAGGAGTTAGCAAGAGTTACACAAATTCTCCAAGCAGCTGACATTGAAAGTAAAATTGATGCTAAGCTTAAGGAAAAGATACCTCCCTTGGCGGAGAATGTTCTAAGTATGTGTTTAAAGGAGACCGTCACTAATGTAGTCAAGCATAGTCAAGCCACATCTTGTTTTATTACCATCTTCCAAACAGCCCATGAAACCGTTTTACGAGTAGAAGACAATGGAGTTGGGATAGCGGAAGAAAATGTTTTATCAAAAGGACACGGTCTAAGAGGCATTAAAGAACGTTTAGACTTTATAAATGGTACTTTAGAAATTAAATCCAAAGAAGTGACCACAGTAACAATTCGTGTACCAAATATCATTTTAGCGAACAAGAATGGAGGGATAATATGATACGAATTGTAATCGCAGAGGATCAAAGGATGGTGCTAGGCGCCCTTGCATCCCTGCTTAATCTAGAGGATGACATGGAGGTCATCGGAATGGCGAGTAATGGGGAGGAAGCTCTCTCTATGATAAAATCACTTGAGCCAGATATTTGTATTATGGATATTGAAATGCCAGTAAAAAGTGGGTTGGACGTTGCGGAAGAAATAAAGGATATGCCTTGCAAAGTGATTATCCTTACAACTTTTGCTAGGTCCGGTTATTTCGACCGCGCTAGAAAGGCTGGAATACATGGATACCTATTGAAAGATAGCCCAAGCGAAGAATTAGCTGAGTCTATCCGCACAATTATGCAAGGTCGCCGGATATATGCTCCAGAGCTTATTGACTTAGCGTTTGAAGCTGAAAATCCTCTAACAGATAGAGAAAGCCAAGTGTTGGAGCTAATTGCAAATGGCAAAAACACAAAGGAAATCGCCAATGAGCTTTACATTACGACAGGTACTGTTCGCAATTACGTTTCCGTTATTTTAGAAAAGCTAGGAGTAGGAAATCGAATTGAAGCGATTACGCGATTCAAGGAAAAAGGATGGTTTAAGCAATAATTTTCCCTTTTTTCTTATTATTGTTGCTTTCTTGTGACTTATGACGTCTAATTAATTGTATGTTTTTTGTAAAGGAGGGAAGTACATGAAAAAGAATAGCTTATTAGCTATATCTGTAATGGTTATCTTGGGTATTATATTATTATTCTTTTTAGTTCCATGGGGTAATTTATTCTCTAATACAGATGATGAAAAATCCCAAGAACAAAAGGATATAGCTGAGGGTAAAAAGTTTGGTTATATAATGACTATCGATGAAGAGCGATATAAATGGAGCGAGGGAGAAGAAAACGTCCTTGTACCAAAAGAACCTCTGGAAGCAAGTTATCCAGAAGTGTCTATGAAAATTGAACAATTCCCTTCCACTGCTCCTGAGCAACTTTTACCAGAGCTTGAAACCAAAATGAGAGCTGCTTACTCCTCTGTAAGTGAACCAGAGTCGATTTTGGAGCCAGTGAAAGGGTTTAAGCTACATGGAATTGACCAAGAGAATGGGGTATCAAGTTGGGATAGTCCTGTAAGTAATATATATGTCATAGGCAACGGGGAATATGGAAGCTTTGTCATCACGGAGAAATATTTCTTAGAGGCCGCAGAAGGTCATGGAGCGAATTTCTATCACATGCTTGAAACCTTTGAAATTCAAGATATATCAGAGTGAGCATGTAACAGAGCCAAGAGCTATAAAAGCACACGAATTATTGGAAATCGTGTGCTTTTATACTTAGAATACAATGAAACAAGTATAACTATTTGCAGAGAGCCACTGCCTCTTAGGAAAAGAGCGAAGCCCACGCGTTAGTCCTTCCTTAACGTCACTACCACTATTTCCGGCATGTTAAATATTCTAATAGGGATAATACTATTCCCCAAACCCCTACTAACAACCATCGTAGTATCCCCTTCCTGATATGCTCCCGACGTATATTTGGGAAACAAACCTTGGCCCGGGGCTACCAGTCCGCCTAAACCAGGTATACGAAACTGCCCTCCATGTGCGTGTCCACTAAATACTAAATCTATGTTCTTAGAAACATAGACATCGAATAGCTCAGGACGATGAGAGAGCAAAAGAGTCGGCCCTGGAGCTTGCTGGAATTCATTTAATACTTCTTCTATGCTTGTTCCACTTAGAGGATCTTCGACTCCAATTAAGCGTATTCTCTCTCCATTCTTTTCTAACCAAACCTCTTCGTTTGATAAAATGTTTACCCCTTGTTTTTCTAACGCTTCTTTTATTCGCTCTATATCATTTGTTGCATATTCATGATTCCCGGTTACGTAATATACAGGTGCCAACTCTACAATTTTCTCTATTAAATCTAAACTATTTTGCAATTCATAGCGATTACTATCAATCAGATCGCCTGTGATAAATATGTAATCTGGATTAGCAGCTTGTATCTTACTCGCTAGTCTCTCCTGCTTTTCTCCAAAAGTGGCGTCATGTAAATCAGAAACATGGACGATTTTAGTTCCATTAAAGCTATTTGGTAGTCCGTTTATCTTTATTGTCAATTCCTCAGTGCTGATTAACTTATTATCCAAATACAGAAACCCAGCAATCAAGATTATTATTAACAACCATTTCTTCATACATTTCACCCCTTTCGACTTTAACTGACACACTTCTAGAAAGATAAAAATCATCCTACTAATAATAAGGATGATTTTTATCGATTTAGGGCATTTCCCAGGAAATAGTCTAGTAGCTATAGCCAGAAAGTGACATACCTATAATAATTCCAATAGTATAAAGTATAAGCGCTATTCCCATGCTAATTACAATCCATATAAGATATGCCCGCGAGAAATTCCTTCTAGGATCAGGACTACCAAAACTCCAAATAAATAGCATTACTAGGTTTACAATTGGCACTACTAGGATTAGCATCGTAAGAAGCCAATCACTTACTTTCATTTCGCCAGAGGTCCTCACCTCTTGGTTAGAATAAGTTTCACTAACCATTTTCCCACTCCCTATTTAGAATAATTTGTTACACAAACTATTTTAAAATATGTGGCAAAATTTGTATAGGAATTATGTCGAATTTACTTAATTTTCATTAAACTAATAGGGGTCACTATCCCGATAAGCTTGTCGCTTGGTTCTCCATCCTCCGTTATCAGTAGTGCTTCTAGTCTTCTTCCTTTTAATATATCGTGCTGGAAGGTCTCTAATGCCTCATAAACGGAAAGGTCTGCAGGGATAAACTTAAAATTTTCTCTCGTTTGATTATATTCTAATATTTGCTTTAAGGTAGTACGAGTTCTAGAAAAGCTTTCCGCCTCAGCTTGGCTTGCCATCCACATAACAATACGCACTGGGGTAATTAATCCAAGAAACTGGTTTCCTCTATAAACAGGGAACTGGTTATATTTTTTATCCTTTATTACCTTTAAGGCATAGCTTAATGAATCTGTTTCCTGAAAAACAGTAACTTGCACAGAGAACATCTGAGAGACCGTTATCGGTTTCGTAAGAGCCTCCTCTATTTCCTCCATCTTCTCTACTACCTCGTCATGTGGTTCTGCTATCGCATACTCAGATGTGGTACGATGGTGTACAATGGCATTCCGTAAGTCTCCATATTCCCGTAGGTCTGCTTCGTACTTTCTTATAATAGCATTCTTTTTTTTCGCTAAATCAATTAATCGAAAAAAAGACATGTGCTCCTGTGTGCCAACAATTTTCCTCATACTATGATCTAGTCGATTATAAGAAGTAATAAATCGATCTGAATTACGTTCTGCCATTTTCTCACCTTACATTCTTTAAATTTTTGCTTTATAGCTGTTCTTTCCTGCAAAGTAAACTGCTCCTATTAAAAACAGAAGGATAAGAATAGATGTTATTACTAGTGTCCATATGTAAGGACTTTCATCAACACTGCTGTTTAATAAATACCCTGCATAATTAGGAAGCTTCCAAGGAGTAATAGTCCAGTAAGTACCAAGTAATGCATCCACTAATTGTCCTAACAGTATGACAAGCAAGGAAACCATGGTCGCCATCCCTGTAGAAAATGCCGCACTGCTGAAAATTACAATACTGATGACAAACAATAGCCACAAACAGTATGTCCCTATGAACCCAAGAAATTCTGTAACCCCTACTTCTCCAAATAAAATAGTGGTGTAGTAAAGGCTTACGAAAATACCTAAAAGAAAGCTACCTATAACAATAATCATCATTATCACAGTTTTACTAGCGATATAGCTTTTATACGATATGGGCCGAACATACAGCAATGTAGCAGTTCCATTTTTTCTTTCCCTTGATATAATACCCACAAACGCAAGTGTTACAACTAGCAACCCGATAAATTGATATTCGCCGACAGTAGATATTAAAATCTGCTCTGGTGTTAAAGTTGGTAATTCAAAAACCATTCCCTCTGGTAAATTGCCAACTGAATTCAATATTTGAGGCAAATAGTAATTACTTACAGGCTCCATTATGCCAAAGAGAATAAACACAAGAGGAATCCAAACGATTTTGTAGTTCCTCACATTTTCACGCCACTCCTTTTGAAATAAAACAGAAAAACTATTCATCCTTTGTTCACCACCTGTAAGAAAATTTCCTCCAGACTAGCTGAAGATTTTTCTACCTTTAAAATCCCCCAATTTTGCGTTGTAAGGGTGCTTAATACATGCTGCATACTTGGATAGTCCTCGTTGACTGGAATGGTTACAACATCATTATTTCGTGTAAATTTCACCATTGTAGAGCTTTTCGTATCTTAATGCTTCCTCTGAGCTAACAAAACGTAGACGGAAGGAGGAGTTTGCATACTTTTCACGAATACTTCTTAGCGATCCAACTTCGACTAGGCGTCCTTTCTGCAGAAATAACAACTGATCGGTCATTTCCTCTGCATCGTTAAGAATATGAGTGGAATATAAAATAGTTGTAGTTTGTTGGAGTTCCTTCAAAAGATTCAAGATTTCCCTTCTTCCTAGTGGATCTAAAGCAGAAATCGGTTCATCTAAAAGCAGCAAAGACGGCTTATGGACAATCGCCTGCGCTAAGCCTAAACGTTGTTTCATTCCTCCTGAGAAGGTCCCCGTCTTTTTCTTTTTCGATTCTCCTAATCCAACAAAATCCAACGTTTTGTCTGCAAGCTCTCTTGCCTTCTTTGTTTCCACTCCATTAAGCCTCGCTGCCATCTCTGTGTATTCAATTGCACTTAACCAGGAATAAAACTGTGGATATTGGGGTAAAAAGCCTATATCCATCCTCATATCGGGTTTATCTATTCCATGAATAGTGATATTCCCACTGCTAGGCTTTAAGAGACCAGCTAGCATAGATAGGGTGGTAGTCTTCCCAGCACCATTTGGACCAATTAAAGCAGTCGAGCTATTCTTTTCTAAAGCAAATGAAATCCCTTGCACAGCATGATGATCCCCATATTTCTTGGATAGATTGTTTACTCGTAATAGTTCTTGGCTCATTCGTTTCTTCTCCCTACGATGAAATATAGTACGGGTCCTATTATATTGATGAATAGTATAATTAGCGCCCATAGCCATTTAGGACCGTTAGTAGAAGGTATTCTAATAAGGTCTATTATTGCAATAGCTAGTAATATCAACTGGATTACAATAATCGGTAAAATGAGCCCCCAAGGTATAGAACTAAAATCAAATGTTTCTACATTCATCTAATCACTCCTTAAATTAGTTATCTATTATACGGATAGTATAACAGATAGGTTTCAAAAACTTTGTTATAATAAAAATTTGGAGGTGGCATTATGACAAAAATTCTTATTCGAAAAGCAACAAAAGAAGATGCACCTGTTGCTGTTCCATTAATCATTGAAGCAATTGGTGATATTGCAATGCAAATGACAGGTGAGCAGGAAAAAAGCCATATAAATGAAGAGTTCATTCATCTTTTTCAACGCACTGATAATCGGCATTCCTATCTATACACTTATATTGCAGAGTTAGATGGTAGTATTGCAGGTGTGCTTGTCTTTTATTCTGATGCACAGGCAAAACTTTTAGACGCCAATTTAGAGAAGTATCTAACTGAAAAGGTAGGACAGCCTATAAAGATTGATAAAGAAACTCTTCCTGGCGAATGGTACATAGATACAGTGGTGGTGGACCCTTCTTATAGGGGCCTTGGAATCGGTACAAAGCTGATTCATTTTGCCGAAAAACTAACCCGTGAATTTGGAGGAGAAAAGCTATCCTTAAACGTCGAGTTACAAAAAGAGGAAGCAATTCGCTTGTATAATCGGCTAGGATTTGATATTGTAATTCCTTGGACAATTATTGGTGAACCTTTCCATCATATGGTGAAGGAGATACACTTGAAGGAGAAGTAAGAGATGAAAGTTTGGATTTACCCTTTAATGGTTGTAATCGCTGCAAGCAGCTATGGAACACTTTCTACAATGGTAAAACTTGCGATTGCAGCAGGTTACACAGCTTCAGAAGCTGTAGCAAGTCAATATATAGTTGGATTTTTATTAGCCTTAGTTATTTATCTTATTACACAAAGAAAGTTACCCAGTTTTCATGGTGGCTTTAAAATTGTGCTGCTAGCTGGTATTTTTACCGCCACTACAGGGATTGTATATGGACAAGCGTTAATTTATCTACCAGCATCTTTAGCGGTAGTGATGCTATTCCAATTCACTTGGATTGGTACTTTAATAGATTGTATTTTAAAAAAGAGATTGCCTTCTCGTCCTGAGACGATATCTTTAGTCGTTTTATTCATTGGTACAATTCTTGCTGCAGGTGTTCTTGACGTAGACTTAAGTAGCATCAGCTGGAAGGGCTGGGTTTATGGTTTAGCAGCTGCTCTTTCTTTCTCACTTAATATGACAGTTAATACGAAACAGGTCAAAGGAATGAATACAACTACTCGTCTGTTGTTTGTTTCATTCATTGCAGCAGTCATGATTGCCATTTTCCAAAGCCCAGAAATTATGTGGAACGGAAAGCTATTTACGGAATCCTTATTATTCTATGGACTTGGACTTGGTCTGTTAGGAATTATTATTCCTATATATCTTTTTGTAATTGCTGTCCCAAAAGTAGGAGGGGCTGTTTCCTCCATTTTAAGTGCAATGGAGCTACCTGTGGCGGTCATCGTTTCCGTCCTTGTGCTAAGTGAATCACTAACTATTTTACAGGTAGTTGGAATAGTCATTATCTTATTGGGTATGTTTATACCAACCTACGCAGATATTCGTAGAAACTCTAAACAGTCTCCTAGAGCTGTTAAGTCTCTAAAAAACGCTGAACAAACTTAAGTTCAGCGTTTTTCTGTTTTCTTAATAAATGTCACAATAGTCTCTAGTAAGGTATCTGCCAATGGAAGATCTGGATTTGCATAAGTGGCAATATTTCCTTCTCTATCAACTGGTGCCTCTTTTAACACATGATTCATGCTTGGAACGATGGTAAGCTCTGAATCTGGATTAGCTTTCTTTAAGAGTGCAGCGTCCTCTGTAGAAACTTGAATATCCCGATCTCCATTAATAATCAAGACTGGTATCTCCATAGTAGCTATTAAGTTAGTTGGATCATACTTCAATAAAGAAATCAAGTAAGGCTGTACAGATGGACGGAATAGACTAGATAAATCAGGGCTAACCTGTTCTACGTGTTTTCCCTGCTTTAGATTCTCCAGGATTTTATTAGATTCCTCCAAAAGATTCACTGGAAGCTGGTCTTTTAGCTGCTGCTGTAAAATTTCATCCATCGGTCGACCAGGACCAGCAAGCGAGATAAACAAATCTGCCTCTTTTTGTCCAGCAGCCATTCCAATTAATGATCCTTCACTGTGACCAATTATCCCTACACTAGAAAATCTGTTATCTTCTTTTGCAAACTGTAACCAGGCATTCAAATCATTAATATAGTCGTCCAATTGAAGCTCTTCTTCCTTTATCACAAGGGAGGCATTCATCCCTACTCCTCTTTTATCGTAGCGGATACTTGCAATACCCTCTTCTGCAAGCCCTTCTGCAAGCATCTTCAAACTATTATTCTTACCACCCATTGCAATCGAATTTCCGTCTCTATCAGTCGACCCGGAACCAGCATGAATAACCATAACCGGGAATGGTCCTTCACCTTCAGGTAACTCAATCTGTCCCTTTATATCCCCATCAGTTATTGATATTTCCTCTAACACTAGATTTTCTTCGTCATATCTTGTTAATTCAAAAGGAAAAGATTGACCATTCTGCGTAAAAGTGCCCGCAATCTTATCCTCCGTGTGGTTTCCTTCAAAGGTAAGCTTCTGTCCCTGTATATTCATTTCAAAATCAATCGAAGGCTCCTCATATAGTATATTAGATAAGGAATACTGACTTATCCCTTGAATGGGGATGTCTATTGTCCCCTCTGCTTCTGTAAACTGAATATTAATTGCTAGAGGTTGATTAGGAACATGGATAGATCCCTCCCAAGTACCTTGAATATCTTTCAACGTCTGAACTTTTTCCTCCTTCTTACTACAGCCTACTAATAGAAAAAAACTGATCAGTGATACAAACATCATCCATAAAAAATTCTTTTTAACCATAGAACCCCTCCTGTTATATGTATATTATAACAGAATTGGTAATTTGTAAGCATATTTATTTTCATTAAGTTAGTCTTTCTTTATGATGTAGTTATCAATAATAAAGGAGATATGACGATGAGTTTCTCGCGTGAAATAAAAGAGCACTGGGCTGTAACCTATAATAATCACGGATATCCACATGTACAACAAGGATGGGTACTTCCTCCACAAAAATGGAGAGACTTTGATCCTTTTATCCTTATGGCAGAGGATTGGTTTAAACGAGGCACTTTTTCCGATCATCCACATCGAGGCTTTCAAACAATTACTTATGTAGTAGATGGTAGATTAGAGCATATAGATAATGCAGGAGGACACTCTATCCTAGACGCGGGAGATGTCCAGTACATGAATGCAGGGTGGGCTGCTAGGCATGCAGAGGAAGCAGTAGCCGATGATTTGATTCATACTTTGCAGCTTTGGTTAAACCTACCTAAAACACTAAAGAATACTCCTACCACTTATCAGGATATATATAAGGAGGATGCGCCGACGGTTCAACTAGATGGTGGACAGCTCCGAGTGTATTCTGGGAAAATTGCCGGTGTAGAAGGACCAATGAAAAGTCTAGTTCCCATAACCATGACAGAAATTAGTCTAGCGAAGGGAGTCTCTTATACACATATCTTACCCGAAAACCACAATGCTTTTTTATATGTTCTAGCTGGTGAACTAACCTTTGGGGATAACAACACAGTGCTAGAGAAAACTCATGTCGCTACCCTTACTTTTAATGAGGACGGAAGCGAAGACAAGCCAAGTGAACTATTTATAAAAGCTAACACAAGAGCCAAGGTCTTAGTATATTCAGGAATCCCAATCAAAGAAGAGCTTGTTGCAGGAGGTCCTTTTGTCATGAACACTCGTGAGGAAATAGAACAAGCCTACTTAGATTTTCAGCAAGGTAAATTTGGACCACCGGCCAGATAATAAAAGGCTATATGCCTTTGTCTAACAAGCATTGCGGGAACCCCCAGGTAGCTATTAATCCGATTTGAAGAACACGTAAGGAACCACACGACTATAAAATTTAAAAGAAAAAATCAGCTGACGTTCGTAAGTCAGCTGATTTTATTTTTCTATCTTATAGGTGACAAATACAAATACTACAAAGCTTAATAAGAGGAGTGATCCTCCGACAATATAACAAACCAATGCAAAGGTTTCATTCAAATTAAACGGCTGCATAAACTGCAGATACATGCCTGCTGGTAGACCAATTGCTCCTAATAAAGCTGTCCATCCATGAAATGCTACTAATTTGGGAGATTTTATTTTATACATTTTATAAAACAGCCCATACACAAATAAAGAAAGCCAGCCTACTAACAAGATATGGGCATGAATTGGTCTCCAAGCATATGAGCCAGCCCCTGCCATATGAGATCCTATGTATGTACCTATCAAGCCGAAGATTGCCCCTGCTCGTATTAATCTTATACTCCACTTCTGTTGCACAACAACACCTCCACAGTTAATTTTTTCTTACTATGTAATTATATATAAAGAAGCTCAACTAAAACTAAACTATTTCTAAAAAAATAGTAAGAAGACTACTGGAGCATATGAGAAACTATTGCATAATATGTTTCATTGAAGTGGATTTAATAGGTCTTGGATAATCGAGAGTTAATTGGGGACATCCGAGAGTAAATGCTCCCGAACGAGAGTATTCCTGCAGAACGAGAATAAACCTAGTCTAACTGAGAGTAAACAGCGGCTAAACGAGAGTAACCACCACCTATCCGAGAGTATTTCACCCGTGAATGAGAATAAACCCATGGCCCCAAATGACCCTATCAGATAGACCAGCAATATTTCTCCCCTTTTCATAGATATTTTTACCAATAGAAAAAGACCGCCACCGATTTGACTCGGTGACGGCCTTGCTGTTGCCTAGCGACGTCCTACTCTCACAGG
>NZ_JBWQPU010000020.1:0-50194 GCF_056620325.1 Psychrobacillus sp. Z3-81 | reverse complement strand
CACGGAAGTTAAGCTCTTCAGCGCCGATGGTAGTTGGGGGTCTCCCCCTGTGAGAGTAGGACGTCGCTAGGCAACAGCAAGGCCGTCACCGAGTCAAATCGGTGGCGGTCTTTTTCTATTGGTCAGAATATCTACGAGAAGGGGAGAAATTGCTGGACAACCTGATAGGGTTATCTGGGGCAGATTGAATTACTCTCGTTCATAGGAGGAATACTCTCGAATAGGTGTTTGTTACTCTCGTTCACGGAAGCAATACTCTCAGATAGAGTGCATTTATTCTCATTCATCAAGAATACTCTCATTCGGGGAGCATTTACTCTCGGAAAAGCCGACTTTATTCTCAATCGCGCCGGAATAAAAGGAAGGCATTCTCCCAATCAGCACCTACTATCTAAATAGGAAAGAACATTTGGGGAAGGCATGGCCGATGCCTCCAATCTCCCATACCAGCTCCTATCCCAGCATCCACAAGTAAGCTAGAAGACTTAGAATGGTAAAAGGCATGGCAAATGCTCACCGGTTATCTTTATAAGGGCAAATTCAAAAAAATAATCCCTGTCATAGGTAACCGAGGATTTACTCTCATTCACGGGTGAAATACTCTCGGATAGGTGGTGGTTACTCTCGTTCGGGGAGCATTTACTCTCGGAAAAGCCGAATTTATTCTCATTCGTGCCGGACTAAAAGGAGGGACATCTTCCGAGGTATTCTCGTTCAGCAGGAATACTCTCGTTCGTGCCAGCCTAAAAAGAAGAGTCTAACCTGAGGCAGTATCTTCAAGTTAAGCGGAAGAATGGTGGAAGTGCATTGGCCAATGACGACCAGTTTTTCGTAAAGGGGGGAATTCTAGTAAGGGTTCCCCCCTTCTAGAGATTGACCTGACTTTATTCTCGGAGAGGTTGCATTTACTCTCACTCAGTCGATCCTAACAATTCAGCGTCTGTCTTGTGAGAGTGGGGTATCCGTACTAATAGAGTAGGAAATAATAAGAGTTAGACACTCTCTTTCCTTAATGTCCTTGCAAGGAAAGCAAAGGATTCACTCATTTTTTCATGTATAATAAAGATAGCAAGAGGTAATTGGAGGTTTTCATATGCAGGAGTCACGCCCACTGGTTGAGGCATTAGAAAAATTTTATAATAAGAGGACTATTTCGATGCATGTGCCGGGGCATAAGCATGGTTTATTATCTAAGCTTCCAAGTCCTATGAAGCAAGCGATGGGCTATGATTTTACGGAACTAAGTGGATTGGATGATTATCATCATCCAGAGGAAGCGATTAAGGAAGCGGAGGATTTATTAGCTAGAGCTTATGGATCGGTGAAAAGCTTCTTCTTGGTGAATGGGACGACTGTCGGAAATCTAGCAATGATATATGCGGTTTGTCAGTATGGGGAGCAATTGATAGTGCAACGTAATGCACATAAATCTATCTTTCATGCGATTGAACTAGTAGGGGCTGAACCAATATTCGTTAACCCTGTTTGGGATAAGCGAACAAAGACGGCGACGACAGTGTCAGTAGAGGGAATTCGGAAGGCTATTGAGGATTTTCCTAATGCGAAAGCAGTAGTTATCACATATCCTAACTATTATGGTGTAGTATCTGCTGAGCTACAGGAAATAATAGAGCTATGTCACCAAAACAATATGCTTGTTTTAGTAGATGAGGCTCATGGTGCTCATTTTAGGGCTTCAACAGGCTTTCCTAAGTCGGCATTAGAGCTTGGAGCAGATATTGTTGTACAATCAGCTCATAAGACTTTACCAGCCTTTACAATGGGCTCCTTCCTGCACATCAATTCAACGTTAGACTTAGTTGAACGAGTAAATAAATATCTTAGAATGCTCCAATCAAGTAGCCCCTCCTATTTATTACTTGCTTCGTTAGACGATGCTCGTAATTATGTGGAGAGGTACAGTGATATAGATTTTAAACAGTTCATGGATAAGAGAAAGTTGTTTATTGAAGCATTAGAAACAATAAAACAGCTAGAAGTAATACAAGTGGATGACCCACTTAAGCTGCTTATCAGAGTAGGAAAATATTCTGGATTCCAGGTACAGAGAGTCCTGGAGGCACATCAACTTTACGTTGAATTGGCGGATACATCTCAGGTGTTACTCATTTTGCCGTTGTTAACTTTTGACCAAGATTATTCTTTTGCAGAGGTCAGAAAGCGTATAAAAAATGCAGTGGATGATTTAATGAAGGAAGAGCCTAAGAGTCCAAAAGATATTCACCCCACTGCTGGGAAAGAGATTTCTACCTTACATATGAATGTAAGTTTATTAAATGAGAGGCAAGGGGAATGGATTCCTTATACACGAGCGTTGGGGAGAGTTGCAAAAGGAATGATTGTTCCTTATCCACCAGGTATTCCGTTAATTTTGCCTGGGGAGAAAATAACTGTTTCCGTGTTGACAGAATTAGAGGAATGGATAGAGAAAGGGGCTTCCTTTCAAGGAAACCATCGTCTAGAAGAAAGGCTAATATATGTTGTGGAGGATTAATTGTGAAGAAAAAAGGGTATTTTATAACAAGCGAGGGACCAGAGGGTGCTGGGAAGACGACAGTGATGCAACTGCTAGGTAGCAGGCTAATGGATGAAGGCTATGAAGTATTAATGACTAGAGAGCCAGGCGGTATAAAGATTTCAGAGGAAATACGTAATATAATTTTAGATAGAGAGCATATAATGATGGATAGTCGTACGGAAGCGTTGTTATATGCTGCTGCAAGAAGACAGCACCTGGTTGAGGTAATCTTACCTGCTTTAAATGAAGGAAAAATCGTCATATGTGATCGATTTATTGATAGTTCCCTCGCTTATCAAGGCTTTGCTAGAGGAATCGGGGTAGAGGAGATCTATTCGATTAATCAATTCGCAATAGGAGATACAATGCCTGACAAGACCATTTACTTTGATATAGAACCAAGTATTGGACTGGCACGTATCAATGCCCACCTGGAGAGAGAAAAAAATCGATTAGATGTGGAAAGTCTCTCTTTTCATGAGAAAGTGAGAGAGGGATATTTAATGCTGTTAGATAAATATCCAGAACGTTTTGTCTCCATTGATGCTTCCAAGGAGGTAGAAGAGGTTCTCGAAGAAGTTTATTTAGCCACCAAGAAAGAACTGGAAAAATATTAAATAGTTTATGTTATAATAGAAAGAATATATAATAATAATTAGGGGTGAGTCTCGATGAAATTAATAGTAGCGGTAGTGCAGGACCAAGATAGTAATCGGTTATCCAATGCGTTAACGAAAGCCAAGTTTAGAGCAACAAAACTTGCAAGTACAGGTGGATTTTTAAGATCTGGAAATACTACTTTTCTAATCGGTACCGATGACTCTTTAGTGGCATCTGCATTAGAACTAATTAGAGATAATTGCCGTGCAAGAGAGCAAATGGTTGCACCTGTTTCTCCAATGGGAGGAAATGCAGACTCTTATATCCCGTACCCTGTGGAGGTAGAGGTAGGAGGAGCAACAGTATTTGTCCTTCCTATTGAACAATTCCATCATTTTTAAAATGAAGGAAAGGAAAGAACATTTTGAAAATAAACCAAGACTTGCGTGTAGGACACGATAAGATTCGAAATACCATTCCGCAAAATGTTTCTTCTGCAAAGTTCGGTCATATGGTCGTCAAACAAGAGCAGAGAATGCAGACGGAAACGTTGACTAGACTTTTAGGAGATATCTCCACAGCTGGAGATCGATTAGCTAGATCTAGAAATTTGCGGGACATGGCGAAATATAAAATGCTCATTCGAAAATTTTTGCAAGAAGCTGTTGATTTCGGAATGGGATTAAAGCAGTCTCACACATGGAATCGCTTTGGAGAAGGTAGAAAGCTTAAAATAGTAGAAACGATTGATGAAAAATTAGTAGAATTAGCTGAAGAAATACTGAACCAAGAAAAAAGCTCCCTTGACTTATTAGATAAAATTGGGGAGATTAAAGGACTTCTAATTAATTTGTATACGTAATACTCCCGTGTTTTCGCACAATGCGAGACACGGGATTTTTTAGAGAAAGGAATGAATAAATAATGACAGAGGAATGGTCCATAGAAGGAATTGAAAAACTGCAACCAAGGGCTATTCAGCAAGTACAAGCAATGGTATCTAAGGGAAGAGTAGGCCATGCTTATATTATAGATGGGGCAAAGGGAACAGGGACAGAAAAGATCATGCAGTTTTTTGTTCAGCTGTTATTTTGCGAAAATCCGACAAATTATGTTCCATGTGAAACATGTCGAAGCTGCAGAAGGCTAAAATCACATAATCATTTAAACTATAGGGAAATAAAACCTGATGGACAATTTGTTAAAAGGAATCAGATAGACGAGTTAATACAGGAAATGAGCAAGACCTCTATTGAAAGCGGAAGAAAAGTTTATGTGATATATGAAGCAGATAGACTACATAATAGCGCTGCTAATGCATTACTTAAATTTTTAGAGGAGCCTCAAAGTAATATCACTGCCTTTCTTTTAACAGACAAAATTCATGCCCTTATTCCAACAATTCGTTCGAGATGCCAGCAAATTAGTCTCTCGGCGATTCCACATGCTATTTTAAAGCAAAAATTAATAGAAGAAGGAATAACAGATTCTATGGCTTCAACGGTTAGTAGATTGACAAATAAGGTCGAAGAAGCACTAATTTTAGCGACAGACGAGCAGTTTGGACTTACACGAAAATCAGTGTTAAAATTAGTACAAGCAGCGGAAAAGGATCCCCAGGAGGCGCTCTTATGTCTTCATGAAGATTTTGGACCATTGCTAAAAGAGAAAGAGGAAGCAGGACAAGTATTAGATTTACTACTATTTGCTTATCGTGATATAGTAGCTATAAAAGCAACTCCGGAAACAGCTTGTACTTATCCAGACATGATTCCCGTTTGGAAACAGTTGGCTTTGCAAACAACTTACGGAAAATTATCTAAACAATTAGAATTAATTTTACAAGCAAAGCAAAATCTTCATAAAAATATGAATAGGACGCTGATGATGGAACAGCTGATGCTTAACCTGCAGGAGGGGTATAGTGTTGTATAAAGTGGTAGGAGTCCGCTTCAAAAAAGCGGGTAAAATATATTATTTTGATCCAGTAGACTATGCGCTTGAAAAAGATGACTATGTCATCGTAGAAACTGCTAGAGGGGTAGAGTATGGGAAAGTCGTTGTACCGATTAAACAGGTCGGAGAGAACGATGTAGTGCTTCCATTAAAGCAGGTAGTGCGTCCATCTACAGAAAAGGATCGTATCCAGGTAGAGGAAAATCGATTAGAATCTGCCCAAGCCTTGGCTTTAGGAACAGAGAAGATTTTAGAGAGGCAGTTAGAAATGAAGCTTGTAGATGTCGAATATACCTTTGACAGAAACAAGATTATCTTTTATTTTACTGCAGAGGGTCGCGTAGATTTTAGAGACCTAGTGAAGGACTTAGCCTCTATATTTAGAACAAGAATTGAGCTTCGACAAATAGGGGTACGAGACGAAGCGAAAATGCTTGGAGGAATTGGTCCATGTGGTCGTATGCTTTGTTGTTCAACGTTCCTTGGAGATTTTGAGCCAGTTTCGATTAAGATGGCAAAGGACCAAAATCTGTCCTTAAATCCTTCTAAAATTTCAGGTCTTTGTGGAAGATTAATGTGCTGCTTAAAGTATGAAAATGATGAGTACGAGGCTGCAAGAGAAAAAATGCCAGACCTTGGAGATAAGATAGAAACACCGGATGGTTTTGGTAAAGTAGTAGGCATGAATGTGCTTGAAAGAGTTTTAAAGATTGAATTTAGCGATCCTATGCGTGTACTAGACTACACGTTAGATGAGATTATCAACTATGCTAAAAGCCCAGTACAATGGTCTAGGCAATGAGGTGAATATGTGATGGACCGTAATTTTTTGGATACAGTAATCGAATTTGAAAAACATTTAGAGTCCACGCAGCTCCAATTTCGAGCTTTAAAAGAATTTGTAGCAATCTTGCTTGAAGAACGCCAGGCGCTGCAAGAAGAAAATAAGCACTTAAGACAAAGACTTGATGAAATACATGAAAAAGAAATGACTCAAGAGAAAATGCAAGGTAAAGGGCAGTTGAACAAGATGGATGTTGGAGAAGGGTACGATAATTTGGCTCGTCTCTACCAGGAGGGCTATCATGTATGTCACGTTCATTATGGAAGTCCTCGCAAAGAGGAAGATTGCCTGTTTTGCTTATCTTTTTTAAATAAACAAAATGGTTAAATGAAGAGACTGAATGCCACATAGGTGGAATCTCAGTCTCTTGTTTTGTATGGAGGTAGTAGAAATGGAAGAATGGCTAAAAAATGACGAGCGATTGGATTATTTATTGGCAGAGGATTTGAGAATAATTCAGAGCCCTTCTGTTTTTTCTTTTTCGCTAGATGCTGTTTTATTAGCTAAATTTACATATGTTCCCATTAAAAAAGGAAAAATAGTAGACTTATGTACTGGAAATGGTGCGATCCCCTTATTTCTTAGCGCACGAACAAATGCAGAGATTATAGGAGTAGAGTTACAAGAAAGACTTGCTGATATGGCTGACAGAAGCGTGAAATATAATAAGCTAGAGGGAAGAATAGAAATTAGGGAAGATAACGTAATAGGAATAGCAGGAAAAATAGGCTATGAAAAGTACGATGTTGTTACCTGCAATCCACCATATTTCCCTGCTCATGAGGCAAGTGAGCGCAACCTAAAGGAACATTTAGCAATTGCACGACATGAAATTCATTTAAAGCTTGATGAGGCAATAAAATCAGCAAGTGAGCTTCTGAAACAAGGTGGAAAGGCTGCTTTTGTCCATCGTCCTGGAAGACTGTTAGATATCGTAACTGCTATGCGAGCAAATAGACTTGAGCCAAAGCGGATACAACTTGTCTATCCCAAGCCTGGGAAGGAAGCAAACACTTTATTAATAGAAGGAATAAAAGATGGGAAGCCAGATTTGAGGATTCTCCCACCTTTATATGTGTATGGGGAAGATGGAGAATATACAAACGAAGTAAAAGAGATGCTATATGGAGCAAGATAAAGGAAATCACATTTTTTATGTATTAGAATGTAGAGATGGTTCGTATTATGCAGGATATACAAATGATTTAGTGAATCGAATGAAAAAACACAATGAAGGCAAAGGTGCCAAATATACAAGAGCTAGAAAGCCTGTGAGATGTATATACTATGAGTTATTTGAGTCAAAGGAAGAAGCAATGAGAGCAGAGTATGCATTTAAACAGCTTTCACGGAAACAAAAAGAAGCCTATATGGGAGGAACTGTTAAATGAGATCCCAAAAGTCAACCGAGCATGAGACACATAGCTGTTTATACTTGGTAGGAACACCTATTGGTAATTTAGAGGACATGACAATGAGAGCTATACGAATTTTAAAGGAAGTAGATCTTATTGCAGCAGAAGACACGAGAAATACAAAAAAGCTTTGTAATTATTTTGAGATAAATACCCCGTTATTTAGTTATCATGATCATAATCAAGAAACAGGCGGGGAGAAGATTTTAGAGTTATTAAGAAGGGGAAAAAAGGTTGCTTTAGTGAGTGATGCAGGTCTACCATGTATCTCTGACCCAGGAGCCGATATTGTGGAGAAGGCTGTGGCTGAAGGATTTGCAGTTATCCCAATACCAGGAGCAAATGCAGCTATAACTGCGCTAATTGCTTCTGGACTGCAAACTCAACCGTTTTACTTTTATGGGTTTTTAAGCAGAAATAAAAAAGAAAGAAAAAGTGAGCTTCTAGAACTTCAAAAAAGGAAGGAAACAATCTTACTTTACGAAGCACCACATCGTTTAAAAGATACCTTAAAGGATATGCTTACTATAATAGAAGGTAATCGAAAAATAACGCTTGCTAGGGAGCTAACTAAAAAGTTCGAGGAGTTCCTCAGAGGAACTTTAGAGGAAGCTGTTGCTTGGGTAGAAAGTGCCGACATTAGAGGTGAGTTTTGTATTGTTCTAGAAGGTAATGGAGAATCTGTTCAAGAGGAAGAAGCTTGGTGGATTTCTTTATCTTTAGAGGAGCATGTAGAGCAAGTAATAAAAGAAAAAGGAATCAGCTCAAAAGAAGCAGTGAAAGAGGTTGCAAAAGAAAGAGGGATTTCCAAGCGGGAAGTGTATCAGGCTTATCATATTAACTGAGACCAAAAAGAAAAGGGTAGCAAGGTAAATCCTTGCTACACCTATTAACATTATTTTAAGTTGCTTTGAATTTCTTTAATTAATGCTTCAGCGCCTTCTGGGCTTAAGATTAATTTACCGCCAACTAGACGTAGGTTATCTTCAGAAACTTCTCCAGTAACAGCACATGTCATGTTAGGCATATATTTTTTTAAGATGATTTTATCATCGTCAACGTAGATTTCTAAAGCATCTTTTTCAGCAATACCAAGTGTACGACGTAGTTCAATCGGAATAACTACTCGTCCTAATTCATCAACTTTACGAACAATACCTGTAGATTTCATTATTAAAGTTCTCCTCTCAAGAGTGTATATTTTTCGCCATAATTCGACATAAACCTCTTTTATGTAGTCTATCATACCAAGTACTACCATATTGGTCAATAATTATTCTTCTGATTTTATTAGAATTTATGATAAAAATATGACTTTTTGCAGGCGAAAACCCCAGTTAGATGTGGTTATATATAAAAGTTATTAATAAAATTCTTTTTTTTGGAAGAAAATCGAACCTCCTGTTTAATTCGACAAGTGAATCTAGTAGTATAGATTGAAACCACTTATTCATTTAGATAGAATAGGAAATAAATAAAGAACGCATTGGAGGCAATATCAAATTGAACGAGCAAAAAACATTCTATTTAACCACGCCAATTTACTATCCGAGTGGAAAATTCCACATTGGTACTGCCTATACAACTGTAGCTTCTGATGCAATGGCGCGCTACAAACGGCTAAAGGGCTATGATGTAAGATTCTTAACTGGTATGGATGAACATGGTCAAAAAATTCAAGAGAAAGCCCAAGAGGCAGGAATGGAGCCGCAAGCATATGTAAATGAAATTGCAGCGGCAGCTAAGAAAGTTTGGGCTTTAATGGATATTTCGTATGATGATTTTATCCAAACGACAGAGGAACGTCATAAAAAAACAGTAGAAAAGATTTTTCAAACTTTCTTAGATAACGGCGATATTTATAAGGGAGAGTATGAGGGATGGTACTGTACCCCATGTGAATCATTTTTCACAGAGACACAATTAGAGGACGGTAACTGTCCTGATTGTGGGCGTCCGGTACATAAAGTAAAAGAGGAATCTTATTTCTTTAATATGAAGAAATATGCAGGTCGTCTTCTGGAGTATTATGAAAACAATGTAGAGTTTATAGAGCCTGAGTCTCGTAAGAATGAGATGATCAATAACTTTATTAAACCAGGACTAGAAGATTTATCTGTTTCCAGAACATCCTTTGACTGGGGAATAAAAGTACCAGGAGATTCAAAGCATGTCATATATGTATGGGTAGACGCACTGACTAATTATATTACCTCACTAGGTTATTTATCAGAGGATGACTCTCTATTTAGAAAGTATTGGCCTGCAGACGTACATGTGGTTGGAAAGGATATAGTTCGTTTTCACACCATTTATTGGCCTATATTCCTTATGGCATTAAATTTACCATTACCTAAAAAAGTATTTGCTCATGGATTTATCATGATGAAGGACGGTAAAATGTCTAAATCTAAAGGAAATGTCGTATATCCAGAAATGCTAGTAGAACGCTACGGACTTGATGCTACTCGTTACTTCTTACTAAGAGAGCTTCCGTTCGGCCAAGACGGTGTATTTTCACCTGAGTCCTTTGTAGAACGCACTAATTTTGATTTAGCGAATGATCTTGGAAATCTGTTGAATCGTACAGTCTCTATGATTAATAAGTATTTTGATGGTTCTATACCAGTTTCTGACACGGTTGCTACAGAATTTGATGAAGCTCTTATTCAGTTTGCAAAGGAAACGGTTGACAAGTATGAAGCAAATATGGAGAAAATGCAATTTAGCGCAGTTTTAAGTGATCTTTGGGCACTTGTATCACGCACAAACAAATATATAGATGAAACGCAACCATGGGTGCTTGCTAAAGATGAAACTCAAAAAGGACAGTTGGCAGCTGTCATGACTAATTTAGCAGAAAGCTTAAGAATGATTGCTACGCTCATTCAACCATTTATGACAAACAGTCCGAAAGAAATAGTAAAACAGCTAGGCCTTTCAGAGGAATTGTTAAAATGGAGTAATCTGAATAGCTTTCATGTCATCCCAGCGGGTACAGTTGTCATTAAAACAGGAGTACCTATTTTCCCGCGTTTAGAAGTGGATGTGGAGGTTTCTTATATACGAGAGCAGATGCAAGGATCTGTTCAAACCCCTCAAGAGGAAGAAATAGAAGAAGAGGAAAAAGTAGAGGAAATATCTATAGATGATTTCTTTAAAGTAGATTTACGCGTTGCGACCGTCATTTCTTGCGAAAAAATGCCAAAAGCAGATAAGCTCCTAAAATTACAGTTGGATTTAGGCTATGAAAAACGTCAAGTCGTGTCAGGTATAGCGAAACACTACGAGCCGAACGAACTTATCGGGAAGAAAGTAATAGTGGTTGCAAATTTAAAGCCAGTGAAGTTAAGAGGAGAGTTATCGGAAGGGATGATTCTGGCTGGAGAAAAGGACGGCTTTTTAACTTTAGCAACTGTAGATGAAAAATTAGAAAATGGTGCACAGGTTAAATAAAGGGAAATAATATAGAAAATGGGCTGTTCCATAAGCAGAAAACTTATGGGGCAGCCCTTCTTTAATTGATGAATGTTTTTTCTTTGCTTTACTCTCCTTAGAACGATATTATATGCCATATGCCCTGTGTGCGGTAATATGCTCTCCGCTCATTTCATTTATACTTGCCGGGATGAATCAGGAGTTTATGGATTTATAAAGAATTTCCTCCCTAAAACAACTTCTTGTATATTTAGAAAAAAATTTCATGTATATGAAGAAAAAGATTTAGTTTGACTTAAAAATTCAGCTAATTTAATGTATTTGTAATAATATCGTGATGTATGTAAAAAGAAAAAGTTGTAGAATATTTTACAGATAGGAGAACATCTATATGTTAATTGATACTCATGTACATTTAAATGCAGACCAATATGATGAGGATTTACAGGATGTAATTGATCGAGCAATTGAAGCAGATGTCCAAAAAATGGTTGTAATTGGATTCGATCGAAAGACAATTGAACGAGCTATGATTCTTGCAGATACATACCCGTTTATCTATGCTGTCATTGGCTGGCACCCAGTCGATGCAATTGATTGTACAGATGCTGATTTGCAATGGATTGAAGAGCTTTCTGCACATGAGAAGGTAGTTGGGATAGGAGAGACAGGGTTGGACTATTATTGGGACAAGTCTCCAAAAGATGTTCAGCAGGAGCTTTTTCGAAAGCAAATTCGTTTGGCTCAGAAGGTAAATCTCCCTGTGATTATACATAATCGTGATGCAACGGAAGATGTTGTAAAAATTCTTCAAGAAGAAGAGGCTCATCTTACGGGAGGAGTCATGCACTGTTTTGGTGGTAGCGTAGAAACAGCGAAACAATGCATTGAAATGAACTTTATGATTTCCTTAGGTGGCCCTGTAACTTTTAAAAATGCAAAGAAGCCGAAAGAAGTGGCTACAGAAATTCCTTTGGATAAGCTGTTAATAGAAACAGATGCACCGTATCTCGCTCCACATCCACATCGTGGAAAAAGAAATGAGCCAGCGCTAGTGGCTTTGGTCGCAGAGGAAATAGCTAGATTAAAGGGTTTGACAGTAGAAGAGGTAGCAGAGGCTACGAGTAAAAATGCGCTAAAATTCTTTAATCTGCCTAATTAACGGTTATGAAAAAAGGGTTAAAAATTAGCTTCAGGTAAATAGAGGGAAAATCCAAAAGAGTTGACAAGCTGAAAAGTACTCTATATAATCACACGAGTGAACAAGGAGGCGTTTTTCATGCAAAAAAATAACATGAAAAACCTGTTCCTTCCTTCATTGAGGAGCAAGAAAACATTAGTAACTGCATTGTCTTTATTGGTGTTTATTGCAGCTGTTACCTTTGTATTGTACGAAGGTACAAAGAAAACTGTCGCATTGACAGTAAACGGACAACAACAAGAAATTACAACTCATGCAAATACAGTGAAGGAACTATTAGATGAGCAAGATATAATAGTTTCGGACCATGATTATTTACATCCCTCAGTGAACACTTCAATCTCGAATAATTTAGAGGTTGAGTGGGAGCAGGCAAGAAAAGTACAAGTCACGGTAGATGGAAAGGTACAAAGTGTACATACTACTGACGATTTAGTTTCAGAAATATTGGCAAAGGCAAATGTTCAGTTAGCTGAGCATGATAAAGTAACCCCTGCGATGGATGCAGTGGTAGGACCGGACAATGAAATTTCTATCAAAAAGGCTTACCAAGTAACTGTTTTAGATGGAAAGGAAAAGAAAAAATTATGGTCCACTTCGACTACGGTCGCTGACTTTTTAAAAAAACATGACATTCATTTAAATGAATTGGACCGTTTGAAGCAGAGTATGGATGAGCAAGTAACACCAGATACTGTTATAAAAATAGTGCGAGTAGAAAAGGTCACCGATGTAGTTGAAGAAGAAACAAACTTTGCAGTAGAAACAAAAAAAGATAACTCGCTACCAAAAGGTAAGGAAAAAGTTGTTCAAGCAGGAGAAAAAGGAACTGTTTCCCGAACATATGAAGTAGTAAAAGAAAATGGTGTAGAGGTATCTCGAAAAGTAGTAGAAGAAAAAGTAACAAAAGAACCTAAGAAGAAGGTAGTTGCAGTAGGTACAAAGGTTGTGACAGCTAGTGTATCTCGTGGGTCTTCCAAAGTAGCAGGTACTTCTAACTCATCTTCTGGGGGGAAAGAATTCTATGTTACCGCAACAGCCTACACTGCTTATTGCAACGGCTGCAGTGGTGTAACTTCAACTGGTATTAATCTTAAATCTAACCCTGATGTAAAAGTTATTGCTGTAGATCCAAGTGTTATCCCATTAGGCTCAAAGGTTTGGGTAGAAGGCTACGGGTATGCTATTGCAGGTGACACAGGAGGAGCTATTAAAGGGAATAAAATAGATCTTTTTATGCCATCGAAATCCCAAGCATATAATTTTGGTCGTAAAAAAGTACGTATTAAAGTTTTAAACTAATTACGAGTGCTTCCCTTTCGTTGTAAGGGGAAGCTTTTTTGCGTTATGATAATGGATATAGAGATCAAGAAAAGAGGAAGCTTTTTGCGAATAAAGGAGATTATTGTCGTTGAGGGTAAAGATGACACGACAGCAATTAAAAGAGCTGTTGAAGCAGATACTATTGAAACAAATGGGTCAGCTATTTCTAAAGAAACCCTTATAAAAATTCAACATGCCCAAGAAAAAAGAGGTGTCATCGTCTTTACAGATCCAGACTATCCAGGGAGAAGAATTAGAGCGATCATTGAGGAACAGGTACCAGGGGTGAAACATGCTTTCTTATCAAAGGATAAAACGATTGCTAAAAATGGTAAGGGTCTAGGTATTGAGCATGCGAAAGATGAGGACATCAGACAGGCACTGCAAGATGTCTACACACCAAAGCTTGACCATGACATACAGGAGCCAATTCCATTAAGTATGTTGATAGAAGCGACACTTATCGGGCATCCTGATTCCAAGGGAAGAAGAACGAGACTTGGGGAAATACTAAAGATTGGTTATACAAATGGAAAACAGCTACAGAAGCGCTTGTCTATATTTCAAATTTCCAAAGAACAATTGGAACAGGCGATTTTGCAACTGAACTCGGAGGAAAATAAATAATGACACAAAAAGATATCGCGACCCCAGTTAGAACACAGGAAATCTTAAAAAAATATGGTTTTTCCTTTAAGAAGAGCTTAGGACAAAACTTTTTAATAGACCCGAACATCTTGCGGAATATTGTGAGTCACGCAGAGCTGACGAAGGATTCTGCTGCTATTGAGGTAGGGCCGGGAATAGGAGCTTTAACCGAGCATTTAGCAAGGGCTGCTGGGAAAGTTATCTCCTTTGAAATCGACCAACGTCTCTTGCCGGTTTTGGAGGACACACTTTCTCCGTATGATAATGTAGAAATTATTCATTCGGATATATTAGAGGCTAATATTCAAGAAATTTGGAAAGAAAAGCTCTCAGACTTTCAGGATGTAATGGTAGTAGCGAATTTACCTTATTATGTTACTACGCCCATTCTACTAAAGCTGTTAATGGAACGCTTGCCCTTACGCGGGATGGTTGTAATGATGCAAAAAGAAGTAGCAGATAGAATTACTGCCAAGCCAGGAACAAAAGCTTATGGATCTTTATCAATAGCTATTCAGTATTACATGATGGCGGAAGTGGCAATGACGGTTCCAAAGACAGTCTTTATGCCACCTCCAAATGTAGATTCTGCAGTTATAAAGCTAACTCGTCACGAGAAGCCGCCGGTTAAGGTACTAGATGAAGATTTCTTTTTCCAGGTATCAAGAGGATCATTTATTCAAAGAAGAAAAACCATTATTAATAATTTGCAAGCCTCCTTACCGAATGGGAAGGAGAAGAAAGATCTAATTATTCAAGCCCTTCATAATGTAGACATTGAACCTACTAGAAGAGGTGAAACTTTAACGATTGAAGAGTTTGGCAAACTTGCAGATGAATTGTACCCTCACTTTCATTAAGAATACTTGTTACAATATCAGTAATATTAATAAATAAAAATAATGCTATTGATAAATAAATATATTGACAAGCATAGTGAATCGTTGTTAAAATATTTTGTTTGACAATAAATAAAAAATGCTGTATCATAGTATTCAGTGAGGTGTAAGCGAAATGCCAAAAACTTTAGCTGATATTAAAAAGTCATTAGATCACCATTTAGGCAAACGTTTGCAATTAAAAGCAAACGGAGGACGTAAGAAAACGATTGAACGAGCTGGTGTGCTAAGAGAAACATATCATGCCGTCTTCGTGGTTGACCTGGATCAAGATGAGAATTCTTTTGAACGAGTATCTTATAGTTATGCAGACATTTTGACAGAAGCAGTAGAAATCACTATATTTGATGAAGCAAATAATTTAATTGTAGTAAAGTAATTTGAACTTTTTATAGTTTTTTTTGAGTGCTCCCTTTCTTTTTAAGAAGGGGAGTTTTTTTGTTTATATTGCTCATACTAATAATGCTAGTTGTTAAGGGAGGCTTCACCACATGGCTAGAAAAGGGATAATGTCTAAGGAATTAAAGGAAGAGATAGCGAAAGATCTCGGATTTTATGATGTAGTCAAAACCGAAGGCTGGGGCGGAATTAAAGCCCGTGATGCAGGAAACATGGTAAAGCGTGCGATTGAAATGGCTGAACAAAATGTGAACAACCAAAATAAATCATAGTGTTTTTCTTGTATTCGAGAAGTTTATAATCTACAACTAGCAGGAAAAGGGGTGTCTCATAAGAAAACTTATGGGACACCCTTTCCTATTTGGACAGACATCTACTGGTGTATATCATGGCTTCTTTAATGGCAACACACCATATCTCTTTGTAAAGAGGAAGCACGAAAGGTCTTTCTAAATAATCCCCTTTCTTTTATTTTCCAATCCTTTTCTCAAATAGAAGGGACTATGGTAAAATAGGTTTCACCATACGTATAAAAAGGAGCAGATGGGATGTACTTTGTAAAAGCACCTGCTAAAATTAATTTAACACTCGATGTATTACATAAACGACCAGACGGTTATCATGAAGTGGAGATGATCATGACTACAGTTGATCTGGCCGACCGAATTGGATTAGAAACAAGGGAAGATGGAGCAATACATATATTGTCTTTGGATCGCTTTGTCCCAAATGATCAACGGAATCTTGCATATCAAGCTGCTAAAATCCTAAAGGATATGTTTAAAGTAAAACAAGGGGTTTCTATTAGCATTGAGAAAAATATTCCTGTTGCAGCTGGATTGGCCGGTGGCAGCAGTGATGCTGCAGCCACTTTAAAGGGTCTAAACAAGCTGTGGAACTTAGGACTAAGCCTGGACGAGCTTGCCCAAATCGGTACGAAAATTGGCTCAGATGTAGCATTTTGTGTATATGGGGGAACAGCTCTTGCGACTGGGCGAGGAGAAAAGATTCAAGAGCTGCCGAGTCCAGCAAATTGTTGGGTTATACTCGCTAAACCTACGCTTGGAGTGTCGACTGCTGACGTGTATGGTAATTTAAAAATTGATAAAATAACTCATCCACCAACTGAACAAATGATCAAGGCGATTGAGGAAAAGGATTTTAAGCTAATGTGTTCCTCGCTAGGAAACGTGCTAGAGGATGTAACGTTAAAATTGCACCCAGAGGTTGCTGTGTTAAAGGATCAAATGAAAAAGTTTGGCGCCGATGCTGTACTGATGAGTGGAAGTGGACCAACTGTTTTTGGATTAGTTAATCACGAATCGAGAGTTCAGCGTGTTTATAACGGCTTACGTGGCTTCTGTAACGAGGTTTACGCAGTCAGATTGGTCGGAGAACGCCCATCACTTGCCTAAACACGTATATTTATGATAAGTTTTCATTAAAATATTCGTAAATAGAGGTGATGTAAGATGAAATGGAAGAGAAGCGAGCGGTTGGTGGACATGACCCAATATCTGATGGAAAATCCACATAAGTTAATTCCTTTGCCTTTTTTCTCTACGCTATATGATTCAGCAAAATCCTCTATAAGTGAAGACTTAGCAATCGTGAAGGAAACATTCGAAGCAAGAGGAAGTGGCATGCTAGTAACAGTCCCGGGAGCTGCAGGGGGCGTAAAGTTTATTCCAACTATGTCAGATGAGGAAATAAGGAAAGTTGCAAAGGAATTAATGAACCAGCTTTCTAATTCAGATCGACTTCTGCCAGGTGGTTATCTTTATCTCACTGATTTATTGGGAAATCCATCTTTGATGAACAGAGTAGGAAAGGTTTTTGCTACTGCTTTTGCTGATGCTAAAATTGATGCCATTATGACGGTTGCCACAAAGGGAATACCTATCGCTCATGCAATTGCAAAGCATTTGAATGTTCCAGTTGTCGTGGTTCGGCGTGACAGTAAGGTGACAGAAGGACCTACTGTTAGTATTAATTATGTATCAGGCTCGGCACGTCGTATACAAACAATGGTCTTATCAAAACGTAGTATGGAAAAAGGGCAACGAGTATTAATTACGGATGATTTTATGAAAGTAGGCGGCACCATTAATGGTATGAAGAGCCTACTGGAAGAATTCAATTGTGAACTTGGCGGTATAGCTGTCTTAGTAGAAGCGCAGCATGAGGGAGAACATCTTATTCAAGACTATTTATCACTTGTAAAGCTTCATGAGGTAAATGAAAAAGATAACACAATCGCACTATCAGAAGGAAACTACTTTAAGAAGGGTGGAAATAAGAGTGAAAGAGATTTCAACAAATAAGGCACCTGCTGCAATTGGTCCCTATGTGCAAGGAATGATCGTCAATAATATGGTGTACACGTCTGGACAAATTCCTTTAACTCCAGAAGGACAGGTAGTAGAAGGATCTATCACAGAGCAAACTGCCCAAGTATTTGCAAATCTAGAAGCAGTACTAGAAGAGGCAGGTTCCTCCTTAGAGAAAGTGGTAAAGACACTTGTTTTCTTGAAAGATATGAATGATTTTGTTGAATTTAATGAAGCTTACGAGAAACACTTTAAAGGACATAAGCCGGCTCGTTCTGCAGTAGAGGTAGCCCGTCTACCAAAGGACGTCAAGGTAGAGATTGAAGTAATCGCCACCATTTAAAATATGGATAGAATTTGGTGAAACGAGAATGAAAAATGAAATAGCACTTACGTTTTTATTTATCTATAAAATCGTAGGTGCTATTTTATTTGGGTTTCTTTTAAAGATTTCGTTTTAAAAATAGTCGGCTGTAGAGTGACATTTAACTGCTTATTTAGTAAAAATTAAAATATTTTTTAAAAAAGTATTGCAAAGATAAAAATATTACTTATATACTATGTTATAATATTGAAAATATTCTTAACAATAAGAAGGACTTTTTATTTTTTTGTAGAATGATAAATAAATGATAAAAACAGCAGGATAAAAGGAGTGGAATTAAGTGGAAGTAACCGATGTGAGACTGCGAAAAGTAATAACTGATGGGCGCATGAGAGCTATCGCTTCCATTACCTTGGATGATGAATTTGTTGTTCATGATATAAGAGTAATCGAAGGAAATGATGGCTTGTTTGTGGCCATGCCAAGTAAGCGTACTCCAGAAGGAGAATTTCGCGATATAGCTCACCCAATAAATGTGAGTACTCGTGCTAAAATTCAAGAAGCAGTGTTGTACGCATATAATTTATGCGAAGATGTGGAAGAAAAGGTGCATGAAGCAACGGTATAATTACCATGTTTATATTGATTAACTATTAGCCTTTCTGAAGAGTACTTATAACTTCGAAGTCTTTTCACCATACGTAGAAAGGCAGTTCCTACTAGGAGCTGCCCTTTTTAAATATCCGAGATTAAGATAACTGTTTACCTCTCCTCTATCTTTTCCCTTTATTTTGAACCGTTTACATTAAAAAACCGGCCTCTTCTCTTCTCTTCTATTTTAAATTATTCTAAAAACTCAGATTAAAAATTATACATTTAAAAGTTATATATATTACTTGTTTTGTCATGTATTTGTCAAGAGATATTTCCTTGAAAAATAGCTTCATTTCCGATATAGTCAAAAGAGGAAATCAGCCACTGGAGGGAAAATATAAATGACAAATACTTATGCTGTTGTTTTGGCAGCCGGTAAAGGCACTCGAATGAAGTCAAACCTATATAAAGTATTACATCCTGTTTGTGGTAAGCCTATGGTTGAACATGTTATCGGAAACATGGAAAAAGTAGGGGTTGAAAAGATTGTTACAATTGTAGGGCATGGAGCTGAAAAAGTCCAAAGTGAATTGGGCGCTAGAAGCGAATATGCATTACAGGAGGAACAGCTTGGAACAGCGCATGCAGTCTTACAGGCTAAGGACGTGCTAGAAGGTCTTCCTGGAACGACGATTGTTGTTTGTGGGGATACTCCGCTAATTACTGCAGAAACTCTTCAAGAGCTATTAGAGCACCATCATTCCACAAAGGCGAAGGCTACCATTCTTACTGGCATCGCAGAAGATCCTACAGGCTATGGAAGGATCATACGTAATGAAGAAGGAAATGTGAAATATATTGTAGAACAGAAGGATGCTTCCTTAGAAGAACAAAAAGTAAAGGAAATTAACTCTGGTACTTATTGTTTTGATAACGAAGTTTTATTTAAAGCGTTAAAATTAGTAAAGAATGAAAATTCTCAAGGTGAATATTACTTGCCCGATGTTATTGAGATTATACAGCAAGAGGGAGATATAATTTCTGCTTATGCAGCTAAGAACTTTGATGAAACGCTGGGTGTTAATGATAGAGTAGCGTTATCACAAGCTGAGAAAATTATGCGTGAAAGAATCGCACATTATCACATGCGTGAAGGTGTCACAATTATAGACCCACAAAGTACATATATCAGTAGCGATGCTGTCATAGGGTCCGACACCGTTATTCAGCCTGGTGTAATAATCGAAGGAAAAACTACTATTGGACAAAATTGTCATATTGGTCCAAACAGTCACATTGTTTCTAGCGTGATTGGTAATGGGTCTATTATTCACTCTTCTGTGATTCTTTCCAGTGAAATTGGAGAGGCTACTTCTGTTGGTCCATTTGCACATATAAGACCTGATTCAGAAGTTGGAAATAAGGTGAAAATCGGAAACTTTGTAGAAGTAAAAAAAGCCACTATAGGAGATGGAAGCAAGATTTCTCATTTAAGTTATATGGGCGATGCTTCTATAGGCTCTAATGTAAATATCGGCTGCGGAACAATTACCGTGAATTATGATGGGAAAAATAAATTTAAAACTACGATTGAGGACGATGTGTTTGTAGGTTGTAACTCTAATCTAGTAGCGCCTGTCACATTGGGAGCGGGTGCATATGTCGCAGCTGGAACTACCGTTACAAAAGATGTTCCGGGAGATGCGCTTGCCATTGGTCGCGCAAGACAAGAAAACAAAGATGGATATGTGAAAAAACTTAAACTAAAATAAGCAACCATTCAGGAGGATCAATCAAACCATGACTCACCGATATAATAACTCAAAGTTAAAAATATTTACGTTGAACTCGAACAAGAAATTAGCGGAAGAGATCGCAAAAGAAGTTGGAGTTCCACTAGGGAAAAGTACAGTTACCAGATTTAGCGATGGAGAAGTACAAATTAATATCGAAGAGAGTATCCGTGGGTGCGATGTGTTCATCGTGCAATCAACTTCTGGTCCTGTGAATGAGCATATTATGGAGTTATTAATCATGCTGGATGCGGTGAAACGTGCATCAGCAAGAACTGTTAGCGTAGTTATTCCTTATTATGGTTACGCACGACAAGATAGAAAAGCACGTGCTCGTGAACCAATCACTGCTAAGCTAGTAGCAAATCTCCTAACAACTGCAGGAGCTACTAGAGCAATCGTATTAGATTTACATGCACCACAAATTCAAGGTTTCTTTGATATCCCTATCGATCATTTAGTAGCAGTGCCGATTCTTTCAGATTATTTCTTAACAAAGAATTTCGATCCTTCCGAAGTGGTAGTAGTATCTCCTGATCATGGTGGTGTTACACGTGCTCGTAAAATGGCAGACAGACTGAAAACCCCAATTGCAATTATTGACAAACGCCGCCCAAGACCAAATGTGGCAGAGGTTATGAATATTGTTGGGAATGTAGAAGGAAAAACTGCCATCCTAATTGATGATATTATCGACACTGCAGGCACAATCTCTATTGCTGCTAATGCATTAATGGAAAGCGGTGCGAAAGAGGTCTATGCTTGTTGTACACATCCTGTATTATCAGGCCCAGCAATCGATCGAATTGATAGCTCTGTGATTAAAGAATTAGTAATAACTAACTCAATCGATTTAGCGGATGATAAAAGGTCTCCAAAAATCAAAGAGCTTTCAGTAGCAAAACTATTAGGTGACGCAATCGTTCGTGTGTTTGAAGAGAAATCTGTCAGCACGTTATTTGATTAATTGCTAAATGTTTGAGAATCCCCCCTCAGGGTATTATTTGGATATAGATATACCAGGTGGGAGGATGAATACAATGGGTACATTAATTAAGGCACAACGCAGAAAGAATAAAGAAAATACGATATTACGTAATAGTGGTTTCATTCCAGCAGTAGTGTATGGTTTTAAAACAGATTCTCAATCTATTGCAATAGATGAGAAAGATTTAGCGAAGACGCTTCGTGAAATTGGGAAAAATGGTGTTATGCGTCTTGATCTTGACGGTAAGGAGATCAATGTTATCTTAAATGATTACCAAATGAACATCCTACAAGGTAAAATGATTCATGTTGACTTTTTAGCAATCAATATGAAGGATGAGTTGGAGGTCAGTGTGCCTGTAACTGTTACAGGGGCGTCTGAAGGTGTTTCACAAGGTGGTTTATTGCAGCAGCCAAACCGTGAAATTACCATTGTAACAAAGCCTTCTAACATTCCTGAGGCGATAGAGGTAGATGTTACAGGTCTAGCAATTGGAGATACTTTAATGGTAGGCGATATCCGTAAAAAAGTTAAATATCCAATTGTACAAGATGATGAATTTACGTTATTTACTGTTTTAGCACCAAAGCTGGACACTGAACCTGAAGAGGTAGAGGATACATCGGAAGTTCAGGAAAATGAGACTACAGATTAATTAAAAAAGAGATTGCCGATTGGCAGTCTCTTTTTTAACTCATACATATGCTTGATGGCTACTTTCCGATGAGATATTAAAAGTCCTATGTGCTAAAATGAAGAAAATATAGAATCAAAGGAATGGAATAAAGATGAAAATACTTGTAGGGCTTGGAAATCCGGGAAGCCAGTATGAAGCGACGAGACATAATGTCGGCTTCCATGTGATTGATGAGCTTTCTAAAAGATTAAACTTACCTTTAAATCAGTCGAAGTTTAAAGGTGTCTATGGAATAACTCATGTCGGCACGGAAAAGATAATGTTACTAAAGCCATTGACTTATATGAACCTGTCAGGCGAATGTATCGTCCCAATGATGGATTACTTTAATGTGGAGGATGATCAAATAGTCGTTATTTACGATGACTTAGATTTACAGGCAGGCAAGCTACGTTTGAGACAAAAAGGAAGTGCTGGAGGTCATAATGGAATAAAATCTATTATTCAGCACCTTGGAAGCCAAGAGTTTAATCGAATCCGCATTGGGATAGATCGCCCTAAAAATGGCATGAAGGTGCCGGACTATGTATTGTCCAAATTCACAGCTGATGAACTTCCGGAAATAGAAAATGCAGTGAAAAATAGTGCGGATGCATGCGAAGAATGGTTGTCGAAGCCATTTTTAGAAGTGATGAATAAATATAATGGTGCATAAATGGTAGGGAATATGCCTATACTTCTTTTAAAAGGGGGTATAGGTATGCCAATTCGTTACAAATGCCGTCACTGTGAAACAGAAGTTGGTCAATTACCTTTTGACTCAATTGACCAGGAGTTTCTAAATAAACACGAAATTAAACCTGAAGAACAACATATTTATATAGAAAACGAAGAAGAAGGGAATTTTGTGGTGAGATGCATCTGTGAGGAATGTCAGCATTCTCTTCAAAAGTTTCCTAATTACTATGCTTTGAAAAAATGGATACAGTAATTGCTTTGACACATGGGGTGTACAAAGCATTTTTCTGTTTAAGCTTATTAGCTTTTGTAATGATTAAAGGTGGGTTGAAATGGAACTTCTAAGTAAATTATTAATCGAAGATATACAATTGCAGAATCTAGTGAAAGATTTAGAGAAAGGGAACGACCAGCAGCTTGTAACAGGTCTTTCTGGGAGTGCAAGAGCAGTTTTTACTAAGCTGTTACATGGCTCGTTAAAAAAGTCTGTATTAATTATTACACCTAATCTCCTTCATGCCCAAAAACTAACAGAGGATTTAATCAAGCTTTTAGGTGAAGATTTAGTCAGACTATATCCTGCTGATGAGCTGATTTCAACAGATATATCTGTTGCCAGTCCTGAGTTGCGTGCTCAACGATTAGAGACGATTGATCATATGTTATCAAACTCTACAGGTGTATATGTAGTACCTGTAGCTGGGTTAAAAAAGCATATACCTGGAGTAGAAGAATGGAAGAGAAACAGGATTTCTATTTCGGAAGGTGAAGAAATTGTTGTTGATCATCTAGTTCAAAGTTTAGTAGATATAGGATATGTTCGACAGCCTATGGTTACAACACCCGGAGAATTTGCTATGCGTGGCGGAATCATAGATATTTATCCACTATATCTAGAGGATCCAATTCGGATAGAGCTGTTTGATACTGAAGTGGACTCCATCCGAACTTTTTCTGCGGAAGATCAACGTTCCTTAAAAAAGCTGAAAGAAATAAGAATCCTCCCTGCGACTGAGTATGTCTTCACAAGAGAAAAGAAGATTCTGTTGGCAGAAAGACTAGAGGATGCTCTAGCAGATAGCTTAAAAAAGGTGAAGCTTCCAGAAATAAAGGAAAAATTCTATCAAAATATTCAGCAGGATATTGAGGAGCTAAAACAAGGTGAGACGCCAAAAGAGGCATTGAAATACGTCTCCCTTTTAGATGGAAATAGCTTTTTAGGTGACTACTTTGCGAAAAATGGAATCGTATTATTTGATGAGTTGGGTAGAGTTCAGGAAGTAGCAGAAACATTAGAAAGGCAAGAAAATGATTGGTTTTTAGCATTACTTGAAGAGGGGAAAACAGTTCATAAAGTAAAGCCTTCCTTTACTATGAAGGAAATTTTACAAAAAATAGCTCAGTCTAAGGTGTACTTATCTTTATTTTCAAGAACGTTTGGTGGTATATCCATTAAGAAAAACATAGGTTTTTCATGTAAACCAATGCAAAATTTCCATGGCCAAATGCATTTGTTAAAAAATGAAACAGAGCGTTTTATGCAAGGGAAATTTCGAGTGGTCATACTAGCAGATAGCAGTGAACGAGTACAAAAAGTGCATGAAGTATTAGAGGATTATGAAATAGTTTCGCAGATTGGAGCTAATTCAAGTGATTTAACACGTCCGGGTATCTTTATTATAGAGGGAGATTTAGAGGCAGGTTTTGAGCTTCCTTTACAAAAAATAGCTGTTATCACAGACTCGGAATTGTTTAAACAGAAGCATAAGAAAAAAGCTCGCGCTCAAAAGGTTACAAATGCAGAAAGAATAAAAAGCTATTCAGAGATTAAGCCAGGGGACAATGTTGTACATATTCACCATGGTATCGGTAAATATATTGGTATAGAAACACTACTGGTAAATGGCGTGCATAAAGACTACCTGCATATTCGATACCGCGGAGATGATAAATTATTTGTTCCTGTAGATCAAATTGATCTTATCCAAAAATATGTTCCTTCAGGTGAAAAAGATCCGAAGCTCCATAAACTAGGGGGCACAGACTGGAAGAAAACAAAATCGAAGGTATCAGCTGCTGTCCAAGACATAGCAGATGAATTGCTAAAGCTTTATGCAAAGCGAGAGGCAGAAGTTGGATATGCGTTCGAACCAGATGGAGAAATGCAAAGAACCTTTGAGGCAGCTTTTCCGTATGAGGAAACAGAGGACCAGCTACGGACAATTCAAGAGGTTAAACGTGATATGGAAAGAGCGCGTCCAATGGATCGCTTGGTATGTGGGGATGTTGGATACGGTAAGACAGAAGTCGCAATAAGAGCTGCCTTTAAAGCGGTAATGGAAGGGAAGCAGGTTGCTTTTCTCTGCCCAACTACCATTCTTGCTCAGCAGCATTACGAGACAATGATTGAGAGGTTTCAGGACTTTCCTATCGAGGTTGGCTTGCTAAGTCGATTCCGTACGAAAAAACAGCAGGCAGAAACAATTAACGGGCTAAAAAAGGGTATGGTTGATGTAGTGGTCGGAACACATCGCATTCTTTCGAAGGATGTGGAGTACCATGATTTAGGGTTACTGATAGTCGATGAAGAGCAGCGATTTGGTGTAAAGCATAAGGAAAAAATCAAGCAGTTAAAAACAAATGTTGATGTGTTAACGCTTACCGCCACTCCTATTCCTAGAACACTGCATATGTCCATGATTGGTGTGAGAGACCTTTCTGTAATTGAAACGCCACCAAAAAATCGTTTTCCTGTACAGACTTATGTAATGGAATATAACGGAGTACTTGTCCGAGAAGCTATTGAAAGGGAATTAGCTAGAGGAGGACAGGCATTTTACCTTTATAACCGTGTAGAGGATATAACTCGTAAGGTAGATGAAATTCAAGCACTTGTTCCTACTGCCAGAGTTGGCTATGCACATGGTCAAATGTCAGAAACCGAGCTAGAATCCGTCATTATTAGCTTTTTAGAAGGAGAGTATGACGTTTTAGTCACCACAACTATTATTGAAACAGGCATAGACATACCGAATGTTAATACGCTGATCGTCCATGACGCAGATAAAATGGGATTATCTCAGCTTTATCAGTTGAGAGGGCGTGTTGGCCGTTCAAACCGAGTGGCTTACGCATATCTTCTTCATCAAAGAGACAAGGTGCTTACGGATGTGGCAGAGAAACGTTTACAGGCGGTCAAAGAATTCACCGAGCTGGGCTCTGGATTTAAAATCGCGATGAGGGACTTGTCCATCCGTGGAGCAGGAAATTTGTTAGGTTCTCAGCAACATGGATTTATAGATTCGGTAGGATTCGATTTATATACTCAGATGTTAGAAGAAGCAATAGAGGAACGTCGTACTGGTGTCAAAAAGGAAGAGGCTGAAGAAATAGAAATTTCACTTAGTACAGAGGCCTATATTTCCGATGAATATATACCAGACGGTTATCAAAAAATCCAAATGTACAAACGAATTAAAGCGATGGAAAAAGAAGAAGAATATTTAGAAATAGTAGATGAGCTTCAGGATCGTTTTGGAGATATACCGCTTCCGGCAGAAAGATTACTCCGTATTGCTCGTATGAAGGTATGGGGAAAAGAAGTCGAGGTAGAATCTATTAAGGAGAATAACAAGAAGGTTTCTATTAGGATTAGTAAAGAAGGTACCAAGCAAATAGACGGAGCGATGCTAGTCGAGGAAACCATGAAATTTGGTCGAGCGGTAGGATTTCATATGGACCAAGCCAACCTTATTGTTACCATTGACGGTAGAAAAACAGATAGAAATGAACCCTTTGATGTGTTAGAAGAAGTGATGAAAATCCTGCCTAAAACAAAAAAGATAGAAGAAGTAAAATAGCGCTTTGCATATTATTTGGTAATGTGATGCATACTATGGCAGAAATAAACTTTTATTTCCATTCTGTCGAAAGAGAGGCACACATTACATGAAAGCAACAGGAATTGTACGTCGTATTGATGATTTAGGTAGAGTAGTTATTCCAAAAGAAATTCGTCGAACTCTTCGTATTCGTGAAGGAGATCCACTGGAAATTTTCACTGACAGAGAGGGAGAGGTAATTCTCAAGAAATACTCCCCGATTAATGAACTTGGAGATTTTGCAAAGGAATATGCAGAAACGTTATACGAGACCCTAGGTACTCCAGTATTAATTAGTGACAGAGATGAAATGATTGCTGCAGCTGGACTTTCCAAAAAGGATTATTTAAAACGTCGAATTAGTCCAGAAGTAGAGGAAATCATAACGGGCCGTAACGTCATTGTAGAAAAGCATGAGAACTCTGTAGAATGGATACCTGGGGTAACGGAAACTGTGAAGTCCTATTGTATTGCTCCTATTATTGCTGCCGGAGATCCTATTGGTGCTATTTTAATCTTCTCTAAAGTGCATTTTATTGGCGAAGCTGAATTAAAGGCTATAGAAACTGCGGCTAACTTTTTAGCAAAACAAATGGAAAATTAATCATCACATTTCAATTAAAGCTTATTTTCCATAGCCTTCCTCTTTCGTTGAGGAAGGTTTTTTGTATTTCCGCTTTCCGGTCCCTCGAGTCAAATGTGGCACGACTGCGGTGGCTGGAGAACAGCCTCCTCGCCGTACCCCATTTGCTGGTCGTGGCAGACATAGGCGCTTACGCTTTTCTTGTATTGATGTATAATAATGCTATTGATGGAGAAGAAGGGGTAATACTATGAGTAGTGAATGGAATATGAAGTCCTACATGAAGGGAGCTGCGCTTCTAACAATAGCGGCTATTATCGTAAAACTGCTGAGTGCGGTTTACAGGGTTCCCTTTCAAAACTTGGTTGGTGATGAAGGTTTCTATATCTATCAACAGGTGTATCCCTTCATTGCGATTATTACGACTTGGACTTCATATGGTTTTGCAGTAGCTTTATCGAAAATTCTCTCTGATTATGCTGCTGTAGGGAAAGAAAATGCTTTAGATCAAGTAAAGAAAATAGCATTTTTCTATATAGGATTCATTTCCCTCGTTTTCTTTTTTATTTTATATTTCGGAGCAGAATTTATTGCGGATGCAATGGGAGATCGTCAGCTAGCGCAATTATTACATTCGGGCTCATTCGTCATTTTATTAATGCCTTTTTTAGCTGTACTGAAGGGAAGCTTTCAGGCAGAGGGTCAGATGGCACCGGTTGCATATGCCCAGATAATTGAGCAGGCTGTACGGGTCTCTGTCATTTTAATTGGTGCCTGGATTGTTGTATCCACTAGCTTTGATTTGTATAAAGCAGGGAGTACTGCTATGTATGGGGCTGTTGTAGGAGAACTAGCTGGTATTTTATTTTTAGCTGTGCTCTATTGGAAGGTCATGAATCGGAAGAAATATAAATCTTCCTCGAGGCTTGTTGATAAATGGCGGGTTGTGAAAGAGTTAACTGCCATCAGTATTAGCGCAAGTATAAGCTCTATGCTCTTTCTGTTGCTACAGCTTGTCGATTCTTTTACTGTCTTTCAGCTTTTATTGGACAGTGGGGTAGAGAAGCTTGCAGCGATGGAAATCAAGGGAATTTACGACCGAGGACAGCCATTGGTACAGCTTGGTATTGTGATAGCTTCCACTCTATCTTTAGCAATCGTTCCTTTGGTTGCTCATCGAATGAATAGCAACAAGGGAAGGAGCGCTGTTCCTTTTATGCAGTTAACTTACCGAGTGGCATGCACATTTGGTGTGGCAGCAGCTCTTGGTTTGATTGTAGTAATGCCTTTTGTAAACGAAATGCTGTTCCAAACAAAGGCGGAGTCTGTTACTTTAATGGTATTTTCCATCCAAATTATTTGGATGTCCTTTATTTTAACCCTTATGGCGATGCTACAGGGAAGTGGAATAGTAAAACTCCCAACCTTTTTGCTGTTAATGGGTGTGATTTTAAAATGGATCGGCAATATTACACTGGTGCCTAGCTATGGAATACTCGGAGCTGCTATTTCTGGTAACATAAGCTTAGTTGTTGTGTTTTTATTAATGCTTCTTTATGTGAAAAAAAGCTGGAAGATGACATTTGCACCAATAAAGTTTTATCTTGGAATACTTATATCCTCGCTTGCCATGGTAGTCGTAGTGGTTGGGTATACAAATTTAGCTGAATCTCTTCTATTCGCTTGGCTAGAAGGCCGTATGCAATCGGTTCTCATCTCACTGACGGCGGTGTTTCTTGGAGCGGTAACCTTTTTATATGTGCTAGCAAAGAGAAGAGTGATTGCAGAAAAAGAGTGGTACCTGCTTCCATTTGGGAAAAGAATGGCAGCGATTCAATTATGGTTAAATAAACAAAAATAAGGTTGTGAAGCTTATGAACAAAATAGTAGTGATTGGATTGGGAGCAAGTGATCTAGAGCAGCTTCCACTAGGGATATATAAAAAGCTTCTGCAAGCAGAAAATTTATATGTTCGAACGGAGCAGCATCCTGTTCTTCAAGAACTGAAGGCTGAAGGAGTAACATGGAAGAGCTTCGATACTCTATATGAAAAAAACGACCGTTTTGAAGATGTCTATTCGGCGATTGTGGAGGAGTTATTACAGCTATCCAATGAAAATACAATTATCTATGCCGTACCTGGTCACCCTTTAGTAGCGGAACAGACAGTACAGCTATTGATAGAGGCAGAAAAGGATGGAAGAGTGCAGCTTGAAATCGAAGGTGGGCAAAGCTTTTTAGACCCTATCTTTAATGCGTTGCGCATCGATCCTATCGAAGGTTTTCAATTACTAGATGGAACTAGTCTTCATCGTGACGACTTACATATGAATGCCCATTTGTTAATAGGACAAGTATACGATTCCTTTAGTGCATCAGAGGTAAAGCTCACACTGATGGAAAAATATCCAGATGATTATGAGGTCACCTTAGTGACAGCTGCTGGTTCCACCCAGGAAAAGCTGCAGAAGGTGCCATTATATGAAATAGATCGGGTCATGACTCTAGATAATTTAACCACCTTGTATGTACCTCCAGTAAAGGAAATGGAAAATCGAATAAAGGAGTGGCAAACTTTTCGAGAGATTATTGCTACTTTAAGAGGGCCAGACGGTTGTCCATGGGATAAGGAGCAAACTCATAGCTCCTTAAAGAAATATGCTATAGAAGAAGTATATGAGCTACTCCAGGCGATTGATGAAGAAGATGATGATCACCTTGTCGAAGAACTAGGAGACGTATTGCTGCAGGTATTTTTGCATGCTCAAATAGGGGAAGACGAGGGTTACTTTAGTATGGAGGACGTCTTGGCCTCCGTTGCTGAAAAGATGATTAGAAGGCATCCACATGTCTTTGGAGATGTGAAGGTTGAAAATACAGAGGATGTGTCACGTAATTGGCAGGAGATTAAGGAGAACGAGCAAAGTGTCAGTAGCGACTCTATATTGGATGGAGATTGGAGAGCAGACTCCTCCTTGTTAACTTCCTTTAATTATCAAAAGCGTGCAGCAAAATTTGGATTTGATTGGCCAGAGGTTTCAGAGGCTTGGAAGAAGTTTGAGGAAGAGCTAGCTGAATGGAAGGAAGAGTTAAAAGGAGGATCGAAAGAGACGCAAACCGATGAATTAGGAGACGTCCTCTTCACGATTGTGAATCTTGCAAGATTCTATGGTCTGTCGCCAGAGCTAGCAATGATGCAGGCAAATAATAAATTTAAAAGAAGGTTCCAATATATTGAGAAAAGAGTAGCAGAAGGTAGGGGAGAATTTTCTCTTTATAGCCTAGAGGAGCTCGATGAGTTTTGGAACGAAGCAAAAAAGTTAGAGAGGCTGTGAGACGATGAGATTAGATAAGTTTTTAAAGGTATCTAGGTTAATTAAGCGAAGAACGTTAGCAAAGGAAGTAGCAGATCAAGGAAGAGTGACGATCAATGGGAAAGTAGCTAAGGCAAGCTCAACGGTGAAACCAGGAGACGAGCTTTCTATCCGGTTTGGGCAAAAGGTTGTAACGGCGCAGGTTAATGAAGTAAAAGAGAATGCGAAGAAAGAAGATGCGGCTAAGATGTTTACTATCTTGAAAGAAGAGCGCCTTGAAAAAATAGAGCCTGAGTTTATTGACGATGAAGACTAAAGCATATATTCTCTTCTCTCTAAAATAAAAGTTAAGAAAAAAAGCATGAGATTTAGTCATGCTTTCTTTTTTTTATGCATAGAATCTATTAGGACAAGGAGAGGAGAGAGGATATGCAATATCAAGCAGAAAATCAAACAATCACAATTCCAACGGGGGACCACTTAATTTCGCTAAGAAATCGAAAGAGAATGGACCTAACATCTGTCAAAGCAATTGAAAGATTTGATCAACAAGAATTTTTCGTTCGCACATCTCAAGGCACCCTTCATATTAAAGGGGAAGATTTGAAGATTGTCCATCTGGATGTAGACAAAGGTCTACTGACATTAGAAGGTATCGTCCAGGCAATACAATACGCAGATGAGCAAAGCATAGACGGTGCTAGAGGATTACTTCATAAGTTATTCGGATGACGCTTTCCTTACAGTTTTTTAGTTTGTTACTAATGATGATTAGTGGAGTCATCGTAGGAGCCATCATAGAGGGATTGCGTTTTGTTATGCATAGTGCGCCAAGACGCTCCTTCTTTTATAAATATCGTATCTACATCGAGATAGTAGCCTGGATCGTCCTTGGTCTGGGAACCTTTTATATTCTTTACACAGTTAGAGATGGTATTTGGCGAATATATGATCCGCTTGCCCAATTGCTAGGAATTCTCTTATATGAACAAGTATTTCAGCCCGTTTTTCGCTTTGCTGGACGAGTTTGTTTACGCTTCATAATTAGGCCTTTATGGATTCTATTAAAGCTACTAACTGGGTTAGTTCTAAAATTTGTACAACTTCTTTTAAAATTTCTGCGGTTTTTACTGTCACCAATTGTTTATATTTATAAAAATACATTGCATTTGGCACTACAGAATTTCCTAAAAAAACGATATAATAAGAAAAGTAGAATTCCTAAAGTAGAATAGGAGAGTGAGACATGAGGCAGGAGCGATATAAAGCACCAACTGAACAACATATTACATCTATTAATACAGACTACGTGCGTTCTGTCCAACGTCGTGAAACTCAAAATAAGTCTCGTAAAATAAGACTTATTAGACGCCTAGTTGCTTTTAGTATTTTTTCTATGCTGCTTATAGGTTTCCTAGTGTCTGCACTGGTAAACAGCAAGCAAACTTTAGCAGAAAAGCAACTACAAAAGGAAGAAGTTGCAGTGGAGCTTGAAAGAGTTCAAGAAGAGCAGGAAATGCTTAAAATGCAAATTTCCAAGCTTAATGATGATGAATACATTGGAAAACTTCTTAGAAAAGAATATTTTCTATCCGAAGAGGGAGAAATCATCTTTTCCTTACCTGAGGATAGTGACAAATAATGAAAAATTTGTAGTCAAAAAGAGTGTCTTGTTGACACTCTTTTTTTGTTAGCTATAATAAAAGATAAGAATGTGTATACTACTCGTTCTAAGAGTCGCTTAAATTTTAAGGAGGAGCATTTTTTTTATGTCAATTGAAGTAGGCAGCAAGGTACAAGGTAAAGTAACAGGAATCACTAACTTTGGAGCATTCGTCGAGCTACCAGGAGGCTCAACAGGTCTTGTTCACATTAGTGAAGTTGCAGATAACTATGTGAAGGATATTAATGATCATTTAAAAGTTGGCGATATGGTCGAAGTGAAAGTGATGAATGTTGAAGCGGATGGCAAAATCGGCTTATCTATTCGTAAAGCAAAGCCACAAGCAGAGAGACCGGAGAGACCAGAACGTCCACAGCGTCCACGCAACAACAACCGCCCGAACGACCGTGATCGTCCGAGCAAAGAGAATTTTGAGCAAAAAATGGCGAAGTTCCTAAAGGATAGTGAAGATCGTTTGTCTACGTTAAAGCGTGCAACAGAATCTAAGCGCGGCGGACGTGGCGCAAAAAGAGGATAATACGCTGTCTGTTTTATCGGTAGAAAAAATGTTTAATAGATGAAGAACTAGAGGTGCACAGCTTAGCTGGGCACCTCTTTTTATAACTAAAAGAATTTATTTTCAAAACTGGGGGTAGGGGATTGAGAAAAGTAGAGATTTTAAGGGAGCATCAACGTTACGTGGAATGGCTAGATTCTTTGCAAAGTTATTCGGAAGAGGAAGGAAGAAAACCTTACAGGGAGGGTAAATGGTCACCAAAGGAAATAATTATGCATTTAGCAGAATGGGATCGTTTTACGCTAGAGAATCGATTACCAAGAATGAAGGAGGGAGAAATACATGAAAGGTATCCTGATTTCCAAGAGTTTAATGCAAAGGCCGCTGCCTCAGCGAATAAACAAACATTTAAAGAAACCATTGCTCATGCAAAAGAGCAACGCACTAAGATTATGGAGCAACTACAAAAAATAGATGAAACGGAATGGGAAAAAATCTTTTACATCGGAGAACGCCCTATGTCTATCCGTCAGTATTTCACAGATTTTATCGAGCATGACTTACACCATAAGGTTCAGATTTCAGGTTATCTGTAAATGAGGAGTCTGAGAGGCTGGAATAAAGCCTATTCCTAAATTCTATAATGAGAAGTTTTCGGCCGAATTGCTAATGCCTATCAGGCTTATGATAAGCATGAAAGAATGAAAAAAATCATTCAATTAGTAGAGAAGAACTTAGAGCCGTATCGTGGAAGATTGTTTGAAGGCTTGTCGTTAATAAAGAGGAGAAAAAAGAATATGAGGCTGGACAAATCGAATGAGTTTATTTTACGATCAAATAATTAGAGGATTGGGAATGGAAAGATTATGTCCTTTTTAAAATTTCTTGACCAAAATTTATTTTTAATAGGTAATTTTATTGGTTCGAAGCAGCGTCGGCGACTCCTGTGGGAGCAGGTGGTAGGAGAGCCAGCACAACCGCACGCGTAAGCGTTGGGTGCTGGCTTGTTACGCCCCCACGGAAAGCGTCCGACGCAGCGGAGAACCTAAATCTCAAAAATTAAGAAAGTACGTATTATTCTAATTGTATAATGAATCACACGTGCTTCCACAGTCTACTCTGTAAGCGTACTTGCAATAAAATTCCTTCTGCTCGACAGGTATTTCCATTAAAATCATCTAACATTCAGTTACAAAATACTGTTTCATGCGGATATCTTCCATTGACCAAGGAATTGGTCCCTTCGACAATAAACCCTCAGCTTTTTTTGAATGTCCTTAAGAATTCTTTCATCTTTTAAAATTACTCCTTCAAAAAACATTCTAGAGAGGGTGGACTTTGTTCGATGCCAGTCCGAAGCGAAGAAACTCTTATAGAATGCTAGATTATACATTTCAATCAGCCAATTTTAAATGTGAAGAGATTCCCTATAGGCATAGGGAATAGATGAATCAAAGATAAAGATATCGAAATCTAACGTAGAATTAGATTTGCCTCTTACGACACTAACAGCCAGAAGCACAGCCTGACATAATGGAAAATGACGTTTAACAAATTGGAACGCTGCTGTATGAGCTTCAGACCTTTGCAGTTATTCCTTTAAAAATAGATAAAAAAATAGCAGCTACAAAGTAGCTGCTATTTGTAAGATGACCCCTACGGGATTCGAACCCGTGTTACCGCCGTGAAAGGGCGGTGTCTTAACCGCTTGACCAAGGGGCCGTATATATAATGGCGGCAGAGGGGATCGAACCCCCGACCTTACGGGTATGAACCGTACGCTCTAGCCAGCTGAGCTACGCCGCCGTTCTCTTAACAACAAATATCATATTACAAGCGATTGGACAAAGTGTCAATACTTTTTTTAAAACTAAATAGTTCGACTTTTGAAGGGGTAAATAGTTCCCCCTCGACTTGTTTAGAGAAAAATTATTAGAACCTTACAAAGCCCTTTTTTTCTAGCCAATCTAGTCGAAAAGTTTTTAAGGAGGAATATCAGGAAGTGACATTCTTCTCGTAATAGCGAAGGTATACTTCGAACAAGAGTTGAATAGGAGGTATACCCAATTGAAAACAATGTATGAACAGGAACAAAAAAAGTTTTATTTCTGGCGCAGCTTCATAGAAGGGATAAAAGCAAGGAAGATCACGCTGTTGTTTACCGTAATATTCTTTTTATTAACATTCTTTGGAGCACAGGTGGTTTTGTTTGAGGCAACAGTTCCCTTTTTCTTACCCATTTGGGCACTTGTTCATCTTAGATTCCCACGCTATATCCCTTGGACAATAGCTGGGGCTGTACTAGGAAGCTTAACGTTAGGCATAGGACAACTTACTATACATGCACTACAAGCACTCCTTTTTAAGTTTCAAGGGAAAAGGATTATAAGAAAAATACCGGTTCCGTTATTTGTTTTCTTGGATATTATACTTGTTCAGCTGATCTGGCAGCTTATCTCCTATGGGGGTGAGGTACCAGTATCCATCTGGCTATCCATTGGATATGAGGGGATACTAAGCCTATTTATGACGCTGTTTTTGTTTCAGCTCTTTCTGCCTTTACCAGAGCTTCTTCACCGTAAGTGGACAAACGAAAGAATGGGAGCAGCTTTACTAATCGGAGCACTAATACTAACAGGGATGTCATCATTAATAGTTGGTTATGTATCGATTCCATTAATCATTGCACATCTCGTTATCGTAATAGCAGCAGCTGTAGGAGGAGCTCAGTTGTCTACAGTGGTAGCAGTCCTAGCAGGTAGTATTTTAAGTATTTCAACGCTCAGCTTTAGCGGCATGATTGCTGTATACGCGGTAACAGGGTTTTTCGCTGGCCTGCACAGGAGATTCGGACGGCTATGGCAGGCTTTTAGCATGCTTGGCATCACCTTTTTCTTTATTTTATATGATCAAACCTTGCCTCTAGATAGTGTTTATATAGGGTCTCTTGTAGCGGCCTCTTTACTTTTCTTTATGATACCGTCCCAGTGGATTAGCGATTTAAAGAACCATTTATATCCTGACGCAACTCATGTTCTTTTACGGAGACAAAAATGGATGACAGAGAAGGTACACCATCAATTACAAGAGTTTCAGTATTTTGTTGATTTTATCACTGGTTTTATTACACAAAAATTCGAGAAAAAAGGGGGGACCTTAGAACAGCCAGAACTTTTACATGTCTGTCAGTCATGCTTTCATTATGAAAAATGCTGGGGGGAAAAATCTAATGGAATTCCAAACCTAATAAAACAGTGGGAGGAGCAGCCGAATAAGACAAGGATCCATTTAGAAATTAAACTTCAAAATAAATGTGTGAAGCCAAGTGTGATTATACAGGAGCTTAAAGAAAGAGAGGCTAAGAAACAGCTGCAGCTGGAGATGCAGCATGGTAAGAAAATGTTTGCTTTAAAACTGAGAGATATGGGACAGCATATGAGTGAGCTGATGAACAATTTAGAAAGTGGGGTTTCTCTATATACATCTCATGAAGAAGAACTAAAACAAAAGCTTCAGCAGTGCAATGTCGATTTTTTTCAGATAGATGTGCTAAGTATTGAAAAAGGACAAATGGAAATTGTATGCTGCCTACCTGTAGAGGCACGAGGAAAGATGTTAGGAGAAAGAATGATTCTTCCTATTCTTTATGAATTGTGGAAGGAGCCATTTGAAATTATTTCGGAAAGAGAGTTGCAGCAACCTTACAATCATATACAAATGACCTTTAAGTCATCTGTTCGTTTTCAAGTAACACATGATGTTTATACATCCTCTAGCAGAAATACAATCTATTCAGGAGATGCTCATGCTGTTTTTCAATTGCATCCAGGTTTACTAGCAGTTATTTTATCTGACGGAATGGGTAATAATATAGAGGCACATAGAGAAAGTAGAAGAGTCATGCAGTTTATGCGTGAATGCTTAAACAAAAAAATGGATCCAGAAACAACGATGCATACGCTACATTACATGATGAGTCTACAGGATGAAACGGATAGCTATGCAACAGTAGATTTAGCCTTAATTGATTTGCAAAAGGGAGAGCTTTGGTCTTGGAAGGCCGGCAGTATGTCTACGTATTTGATAAGAGGGAAGGATATGCGTAAAATTGAAAGCAAGCATGTCCCATTTGGATTTTTACCAACCATTTCTATAGAGGCAAGAAAAGTAGATATAAAGGATGGAGATATTTTACTTATGCTTTCGGATGGCGTGTTTTCTTCTAAAACAACAATTGAAAAACAGGAGCAATATTACCGAAAAATATTGCAAGACCCAACCATTAATGCAGAGCGATTTGTGAAGATTTTAGAAGAAACCTATTCGTTGCCGGGTGATGACCGGACTGTTATTTTTATGCAAGTGAAACACGCTGTTCCTGAATGGTCTATATTTTCACCAAGAGAGGCGGCTAGATACTAAGAAAAATGCTACAATAATCTAAAGGATGTTGAAAGAGAGAGGGTGAGAAGATGCACCAATTCGTCCGAAAGGTGAAACAATATATTGACAAGCACCAGCTGATTGAAAAGGGAGAGCGTCTTCTTATCGCCTGCTCTGGTGGGGCTGACTCTGTAGCTGCAGTTCTCGTAATGAAAGAGTTGGCGAGCGTTTATGAATGCGAGCTAGGAATTGCTCATACAGACCATCGATTAAGAGGAAAAGAGTCTGCAGAGGATATGGACTTTGTATTAAAATTAGGAGAAAAATTACGTATTCCTGTTCATGCAACCACACTTCAAGTACCAGAGCGAATTGAAGCTGAAGGTGGAAATGTTCAACTGATCTGTAGGGAGGAAAGATACTCTTTTTTTGAACAAGTAGTAAGGAACCATGACTATCATAAACTCATTTTCGGCCATCATGGAGACGACCAAACGGAAACAGTATTAATGACAGTGATCAGAGGATCTTTAAGTAATGCAATTACTGGAATCCCCAATATGCGTCCATTTTCAACAGGTCAGATTATTCGCCCGCTTCTTAATGTGACGAAGAAGGAGATTATGGAGTATTTAAATGAATGCAACGTAGGCTATCGACATGACCCTAGTAATGATAAGCATACATACACACGCAACCGTATCAGACATCGAATCGTCCCTTTATTGGAAGAAGAAAATCCGAATATCAATGAGGCGATCCGTACCTTGGTAGAAAAACAACAACAAGATGATGATTTTCTGTGGCAGCTTGCAAAGGATAAGTTTGAACAGCTTGTGACAGTTGAGAGTGAAGGGGTCTTCTCACTCAATACTAGCACATTTTCGAAGATTCCCCTTGCTTTACAAAGGAGATTGATTCTACTACTATTAGAGTATCTATATAAAAACTCCGACATACTACTTAATGACCGTCTGATTGAATCTATTTTAGCAGCCTGCAATGAACAGGAGGGCCATGCTGTTTTACATTTGCCCAACGGTTTCTTCCTCATTCGTCATTACCAAGTAGTTCAATTTACCTCTTCTAATCCACAAAATGCTTTTAAGTTAAGAGAACAAATTTTTCTAGAAGAGAACAAATGGACTAATTGTGGTGCTGGATTTTCTATCTATTTAACACGGAATATAGGTGAAGTACAATTCTCAGATGAAAAATGGTTTGTTCATGTAGAAAAAGACATGCTTCCCCTTAAGATTAGACAAAAGAAAAATGGAGACCGCATACAAATAAAAGGAATGCGCGCCTCCAAAAAAATTTCACGTCTATTTATAGATGAAAAGGTCCCATTAGAGGAACGGCTAGTATGGCCACTGCTAGTGACTGCCAAAGATGATATAATAGCAGTAATCGGCATACGTTACGGAGTACAATTTTCGAAGCAAGGCAGTTCGCAAAATTATGTATTATACATAAGGCGAAATCAATAATTTAGGGGGACCAATCATGCTAGAGAAGGACATTCTAGAAGTATTAATAACAGAGGAGCAAATTCAAGAAAAGACGAATGAGCTTGGTGCGTTATTGTCAGCAGATTATGCAGACAAGTTCCCACTTGCAATAGGAATCTTAAAGGGTGCAATGCCTTTTATGTCCGATTTAATGAAGCGAGTAGATGCTTATATTGAAATGGATTACATGGATGTATCGAGCTACGGAAATGCGACAGTTTCTTCTGGAGAAGTAAAAATTGTCAAAGACTTAAACACTAGTGTGGAAGGCAGAGACATTCTTATTATTGAAGATATCATTGATAGTGGGATGACTTTAAGCTATCTAGTGGATCTTTTAAAGTATCGTAAAGCAAAATCCATTAAAATCGTGACCCTATTGGATAAGCCTTCTGGTAGAAAAGTAGACTTGGAAGCAGATTATGTTGGTTTTGAAGTGCCAGATGCGTTTGTTGTAGGTTACGGATTAGATTACGCAGAAAAATATAGAAATTTACCATACGTTGGTGTGCTGAAAAAAGAAGTGTATTCTTTTTAGTATAAGTATCCAAGTTTAGAGGCTTTTTGTTGTACGCCCAAAATTTCGTATGATAAGATAATCAGTAGTTTTTCTGTTTACCTTGTGAGGAGGCTAGGAATGAATCGAGCATTGCGCTACGCCATATTGTATTTACTGATATTTTTTGTGATTGTTGGTATATTCGCTACGTTTAATAATAGCAATCAACCAACTAAAGATATTCGTTACGACGAATTCATCACAGCTCTTGAAAAAGGAGAGGTAACAAGCTTCTCTATGCAACCTGAACAAGGTGTTTACTTTGTTGAAGGGAAAATGAAGGGCTATGAAGAGGGAGAGACGTTTTTAACAAAGCTTCCTTATAATAGTGAAAATTTACAAGAAAAGATACGTTCATTAGCAGCGGCTCAAGCGATAGAAGTAGAAGTTATTGAACAATCCAAAACGAGTGGATGGGTTCAATTCTTTACTGGCTTATTACCCTTCTTAATTATCATTATTTTGTTCTTCTTCTTATTAAGTCAATCACAGGGCGGTGGAAACCGTGTGATGAACTTTGGTAAGAGTAAGGCAAAATTATATGATAACGAGAAGAAAAAGGCCAAATTTGCAGATGTTGCTGGGGCAGATGAAGAAAAAGCAGAGCTTGTAGAGGTTGTAGATTTCTTAAAAGACCCTCGTAAATTTGTAGAAATTGGTGCACGTATCCCTAAGGGTATCCTTTTAGTAGGTCCACCGGGAACCGGTAAAACCTTACTTGCACGTGCTGTTGCCGGTGAAGCCGGCGTACCTTTCTTCTCAATTAGTGGTTCTGATTTCGTAGAAATGTTTGTTGGTGTAGGGGCTTCCCGTGTACGTGACTTATTTGAAAATGCGAAAAAGAACGCTCCGTGTATCATATTTATTGACGAGATCGACGCAGTTGGTCGCCAACGTGGTGCAGGTCTTGGTGGCGGACACGATGAGCGTGAGCAAACACTTAACCAGTTACTAGTTGAGATGGACGGCTTTGGTGCTAATGAAGGTATTATCATTATCGCTGCGACAAACAGACCGGACATTCTAGACCCAGCATTATTGCGTCCTGGACGTTTCGACCGTCAAATCACAGTAGGTCGCCCGGATGTAAAAGGTCGTGAAGCTGTACTTAAAGTACACGCACGTAACAAGCCTTTAGATGATACTGTAGATTTAAAAGCAATAGCTTCTCGTACTCCAGGCTTTTCTGGTGCAGACCTAGAGAATCTTTTAAACGAAGCGGCATTGGTTGCTGCTAGAAGAAATAAAAAGAAAATTGATATGTCTGACATTGATGAAGCAACAGACCGAGTTATTGCAGGTCCTGCAAAATCAACGAAGGTTATATCAGAAAAAGAACGTAAAATCGTTGCCTTCCATGAAGCAGGTCACGTAGTAATCGGTTTAACCTTAGATGATGCAGAAGTCGTTCACAAGGTAACAATCGTTCCTCGTGGTCAGGCTGGCGGTTATGCAGTAATGCTTCCAAAAGAAGATCGTTACTTTATGACAAAGCCAGAGCTTTTGGATAAAGTCGCTGGTCTATTAGGAGGACGTGTGGCTGAGGACATCGTGTTTGGGGAAGTATCTACAGGTGCCCATAATGACTTCCAGCGCGCAACAAGCATCGTAAGAAGCATGGTAACGGAATACGGCATGAGTGATAAATTAGGTCCAATGCAATTTGGTCAATCTCAAGGTGGTAACGTTTTCTTAGGCCGTGACTTCAACTCCGAGCAAAATTACTCCGATAAGATTGCTTACGAAATTGATCAAGAAATGCAAACAATGATTAAAGAACAATATGAACGAACAAAACAAATTCTAACAGAAAAACGTGATTTGCTAGACCTTATCGCGAATACACTCTTAGAAGTAGAGACATTAGATGCTGCTCAGATTCTTCATTTAAAGGATCATGGTACGCTTCCTGAGCGAAACTATGGCCAAAACACTGAAGAAACAACTGAGGATGCAACCGAAATCACTTCGGATGCAGTAGGAGCTCCAAATGATCCGACAATTGGAGACTTACCAAGCGAAGACGGTTCTAATGATCCAGATTCACCAATTCAGGAAGAACGTCGATAATAATAGGAAAGCTGATTGCTCTCGTATGTGCACGAGGCAATCGGCTTTTTTCTTATATAGAAAATATGGTATGATGTTTTGGAAAAACTAGAAAAGTGAGGATATGCTCCATGATTCTCGTTTTAGATATCGGAAATTCAAATATTGTGTTAGGAGTCTTTCAAGATGAGCAGCTCATCCATCACTGGCGCATAGAAACAGATCGTCGTAAGACAGAAGATGAATACGGCATGCAGGTAAAAGCACTATTTTCACATGTTCATATATCATTCGATCAAATTGAGGGAATCATTATTTCATCTGTTGTGCCACCCATTATGTTTTCCCTTGAATCCATGTGTAAAAAATATTTTGGAATAAAACCACTAATAGTGGGGCCAGGTGTGAAAACTGGACTAAATATAAAATACGAAAACCCACGAGAAGTCGGGGCTGATCGTATTGTAAATGCTGTTGCAGCTATTCATGAGTATGGTTCTCCTCTTATTATTGTAGATTTTGGTACTGCCACAACGTATTGCTTTATTAACGAAAAGGCAGAATACATGGGGGGAGCAATTGCTCCAGGGATAGGTATTGCTACAGAAGCGCTATTTACTAAGGCAAGCAAGCTTCCGCGTATTGAGCTTGCGACGCCAGAGCATGTAGTAGGAAAAAATACAATAGCTGCAATGCAATCTGGTATTGTTTTTGGGTATGTAGGTCAGGTTGAGGGTATAGTAAATCGTATGAAAAAGGTAGCGAAGAAAAGGCCTACTGTTATAAGTACTGGAGGTATGGCATCTCTTATCGCAAGTGAAACTGCGGTTGTAGATATCATCGACCCGTACCTGACTTTAAAGGGCTTACATTTAATATATAAACGAAACTTAGATGAAAGAGGTAATAAATAGATGAATGATTATTTAGTAAGAGCATTAGCTTTTGATGGAAGTGTCCGTGCATTTGCCGTTCGTACCACAGAGACAATTGGGGAGGCGCAGCGTCGCCACGAAACATGGCCAACTGCTTCCGCAGCTTTAGGAAGATCAATGACTGCTGCAGTAATGATGGGCGCTATGTTAAAGGGAGAGGACAAACTCACTGTTAAGGTAGAGGGGAATGGTCCTATTGGTCCGATGATTATTGATAGTAATGCGAATGGTACGGTACGTGGCTACGTGACCAATCCACAAACCCATTTTGATTTAAATGCTATAGGTAAGTTGGACGTAAGAAGGGCAGTCGGTACAGAAGGTGCTATCACCATTGTTAAAGACTTAGGAATGCGTGATTTCTTCACTGGACAAGTGCCAATTGTTTCTGGAGAAATTGCAGAGGACTTTACTTATTACTTCGCTTCCTCTGAACAAGTTCCGTCTTCAGTGGGGCTTGGTGTGCTAGTAAACCCTGATAACTCTATCTTGGCTGCGGGTGGTTTTATTATTCAGCTAATGCCAGGGACAGATGATGAAACTATCACGATAATAGAGGAGCATTTAGCGAATATGCAGCCAGTTTCAAAGTTAATTGAAAAGGGCTTAACACCAGAAGAGTTGCTATATGAAATTTTAGGTAAAGAAAACGTGAAAATTTTAAATGATATGCCAGTATCTTTTCAATGTAACTGTTCAAAAGAGCGCTTTGCAAGTGCTATAATTAGTCTAGGAGAAGAAGAAATTCGTGATATGATTCATGAGGATGGCGGAGCAGAGGCTCATTGTCATTTCTGTATGGAAAAGTATCAATATTCAATAGATGAACTGGAGTCCTTTATAGATGAAATCAATTCGTAATAACACCCCACCACCAACTAAACGACGCTTAAAAACAAAACCTACGCTAATGCTTATTAGCATACTACTGCTTGGAAATCTGTTGTGGTTTATTGCTTGGTTAATACCAAACAATGATGTCCAGGATTCTGAGGAAGTGGCAACTGTTGGTGGGAAGGCTATTACGAAAGAACAATGGGTTGCCGAGATGGAGTCCAGGTATGGAAAAGAAGTCTTACTAGACATGGTAAATACAGAGGTCATGGAAGCGGCTGCCAAAAGAAATAATATTAAGGTGACTGAAGAGGAAGTGGACTTAGAGCTAGCTTTGACTGTCTCTAGCCAAGAAGGAAACGACACTTCCCTTCAGGCTTTTGATGAAGAAACACTCAGGAAAAAAATTCGGTCGAGACTTATATTAGAAAAGGTTCTCACAAAGGATCTTGGTGTTGAAAAGAAATCGATCGAAGATTTCTATGAAAACAACCAAAACCTCTTTGACATACCAACCTCTTACCGAGCGAGTATCATTTATGTGTCAAGCGAGGGAGAAGCAAAAGAAGTAGTAAAGCAATTAAATAATAAATCTTCCTTTGAAGGGCTGGCAAGAGAGCTTTCTATTGACCCTAGCTCCGCTAGCTTAGGAGGAGATATTGGGTACATAACTGTGGAAACACCAAATTTAGACTCTGCTATTGCTCAAGCTGTGTCAAAAATTGATGAAGGCAAATGGAGTGATGCCATCAGCTTGGAGGATGGTCGATATGCTGTTGTGCTTGTAGAGGATATCATAAAAGGCCAATCCTTCTCTTTTAAAGAAGTAGAAGAGCATATTAAGAGAGATCTGGCGCTTAATCAGATTTCTCAATCGGTTCCACCACAATCCTTTTGGCAGGAGTTCGATGCTAATTGGTTATATGGAGAAGAATAAACGCATCCTTAGGGTGCGTTTTTTACTACTTATTAACGGATATACATAGAGAGTGACGAGAATCTTTATTAATTGACATATCTTCTAATAGGTTGTTAAGATGAATATAATAAACCCTATTAAATAACTAGGGATTAGGAGTGAGATAATGACTAAGGTAGCACAAAGTATTACAGATTTAATTGGAAAAACTCCAATTGTAAAGTTAAATAACGTAACAGGGCCTGAAGATGCAGAGGTATATGTGAAGCTTGAGTACTTTAATCCTGGGAGCAGTGTAAAGGATCGTATTGCACTAGCAATGATTGAGGCGGCAGAAAAGGACGGAAAGTTAAACGAAAATAGTACGATTATTGAACCGACGAGTGGTAACACGGGTATTGGTTTATCTATGATCGCTTCAGCAAAAGGCTATAAAGCTATTTTAGTAATGCCAGATACAATGAGCTTAGAGCGTCGTAATCTTTTACGTGCATACGGTGCAGAATTAGTATTAACACCGGGTGCGGATGGAATGAAGGGTGCGATTGCTAAAGCGGAAGAATTAGCAAAAGAACACGGTTATTTTATGCCACAACAGTTTAATAACCCTGCTAATCCAGAAGTTCACCGTTTAACTACAGGTCCTGAGATTGTAGAAGCGTTCGATCAATTAGATGGCTTCGTAGCCGGAATTGGAACTGGTGGTACAATTACTGGTGCTGGTGGCGTATTAAAAGAGCATTTCCCGAACATTCATATCGCTGCAGTTGAACCAAAGGATTCGAATGTATTATCAGGAGGAAAGCCAGGACCTCATAAAATCCAGGGAATCGGTGCTGGATTTGTACCAGGCGTGCTTAATACAGATTTATATGATTCTATTATTGAGGTTTCTAATGAGGATGCATATGCAACTTCTCGTCAAGTGGCGAAAACTGAAGGTATCCTTGGAGGGGTTTCTGCAGGTGCTGCGGTATACGGAGCTATTCAGCTTGCGAAACAGCTAGGAAAAGGTAAAAAAGTACTTGCTATTTTCCCGGATAACGGAGAAAGATATTTAAGTACACCTTTATATCAATTTGAGGATTAATATAGTGTGAAGGGGTGTCCCATTAGTAGAAAACTATGGGACACCCCTTTTTTGCGTTTATTTGTGATTAAGGATTGTTATTGGGGTGGTCATCAACCAGTATCACCTGTTGGAGCACGATTCTTTTGCAATTTAAAGTGTGTTCGTTTTGGTAGATAACTTCATATGTTTCCAGTTAAGATGGACGTAAATGTGTTTCTTTAAATGGAAAATGGAATAAATGCTAAAATAGAGATCGAGATAAGCTTTTATTCAAAAGAGTAAACAAATAAGTTGATGGTTTCTTATCGTTCAGAAGGAGCCGTTGATCTGGATCTACAGTATATAGCAAGCAAAAGGAAGAAGGGAATAACATTGGAACTAAAGTACTCGCAAAAATTTGAGGCTGGCGGAATCACCCTTGATTTTCGAAAGGAAACAATCGTGATGGGCATATTAAATGTAACACCAGACTCCTTTTCGGATGGTGGGAAGTTTAATGAGATAGAAGCGGCTGTTGCGCAAGCAAAGCAGATGGTAAAGGACGGAGCGAAGATTATTGATGTTGGAGGAGAGTCTACGAGACCGGGCTATACTCCAATTACTGTAGAGGAAGAAATTGCTCGCGTAGTGCCTGTGATCGAAGCTCTTCGAAGAGAAGTCGATGGTATTATTTCAATTGATACTTATAAGGCAGAGGTAGCAAGAGCAGCTATCCAAGCTGGTGCACATATTATCAATGATATCTGGGGCGCTAGAAAAGATCCTCGAATTGCCGAGGTAGCGGTAGAATTTCAAGTACCTATCATCTTAATGCATAATAGAAATAACGAAGATTATCAAGATTTTTGGAATGAAGCCAAGCAAGATTTAGAGGAAAGCATCCGGATAGCTAAGTCAGCTGGAGTTCCAGATAGTCACATTTGGCTGGATCCGGGTATTGGCTTTGCTAAAAATACGACGCAAAATATATGGATGATGCAGCGTTTGAAGGAGTTAGTAGACATGGGCTATCCGGTATTACTTGCCACCTCACGTAAGCGTCTTATCGGCAATGTACTCCAACTTCCAGTAGAGGAACGTATGGAGGGTACTGGAGCGACTGTATGCTACGGTATCCAGCAAGGATGTCATATGGTACGTGTGCATGATGTGAAGGAAATAACGAGAATGACAAGAATGATGGATGTTTTAGTAGGTAAAACAAATTATCAAGAAGCGGAGAATTAAACATGGATTACATATATCTAAATGATTTAGAGTTCTACGGCTATCATGGTGCACTGCCGGAGGAAACGAAACTGGGTCAAATCTTTCGAGTGACAGTCACACTTGCTTGTGATTTAAAGGAAGCAGGAGAAACAGATAACTTAGAGGCTACGGTAAACTATGCAGAGGTTTATGAAGTTTGTAAGGAAATAGTAGAAGGTAAGCCTTATTTATTAATTGAATCCGTAGCAGAAAAAATTGCAGGGAAAATTCTAGAACAGTATAAGGGCAAGGTAAGCGGCTGTAAGATTCATGTTGTGAAGCCGAATCCACCAATAGCGGGTCATTATGCTTCTGTAGCTGTGGAAATTACGAGAGGTGTGCTATGAACATCGCCTATCTTTCCTTAGGATCAAACATCGAAAACCGTCTTCACCACCTTCAGCAATCAGTTCGACTCCTGGCTGAATCGGATATGGTAGAAGTGAAGAAAATCTCCTCTGTGTACGAAACAGATCCTGTAGGTTATTTAGATCAAGATGCTTTTTTAAATATGGTGGTAGAAGTGGCAACATCACTAACACCACATGAACTTTTAAAAAAATGTAATGAGATTGAAGCGGCTTTAGGGAGAAAGCGAGATATTCGCTGGGGACCTCGAACGGTAGACCTTGACATTTTGTTGTATAATGAAGAGAATATGAAAACAGAAGACCTTATTATTCCGCATCCTAGAATGACGGAACGAGGCTTTGTACTCATACCACTAGTGGAACTTAACGATCAGTTAATAGAGCCACAATCTAAACAATTTTTATCACATCTAGCGGATGGTCAGAAAGAAGGCGTCCATTTATGGAAAACATTCGATGGGGTTCACGCATTCGTGCATTTCGAAAGTTAAAGATGGTCAAGCAGGTAGAGCTTGCAAAGAAAATGGATATGTCTGTATCTATATTGGGCAAAATAGAGCAAGGGAAGCGTATGCCAACTGATGAACAGTTGAAAAAAATAGCTTCCATACTTGATATACAGCTAGAAGAATTGAAAGGGGAACAAAAGGAAGGTGAAGAATATTGACAGTTGCATCAACTAAGCCTTTCCAAATAGGGGATATTGTTATGGATAACCGTGTCGTACTGGCCCCTATGGCAGGTATCTGTAACTCAGCATTCCGTCTAACTGTGAAAGAATTTGGAGCAGGGCTTGTGTGTGCAGAAATGATTAGTGACAAGGGAATCGTTATTAAAAATGAAAAAACATTAAGCATGTTATATATCGACGAACGAGAAAATCCCCTTTCCTTACAAATATTTGGAGGAGAGAAGGAAACGTTAGTAGCTGCGGCTAAATATGTGGACCAGCATACAACAGCAGACATTATTGATATAAATATGGGCTGCCCGGTTAATAAAATCATTAAATGTGAAGCTGGCGCAAGATGGTTGTTAGATCCCAATAAAATCTATGAGATGGTTGCGGCTGTCGTAGATAATGTAAGGAAGCCGGTAACTGTAAAAATGCGTGCAGGCTGGGATGATGAGCATTTATACATGGTGGAAAATGCTCGTGCAGTGGAACGAGCTGGAGGAGCAGCGGTAGCTGTACATGGTCGTACTCGTGTGCAAATGTATGAAGGAAATGCAAACTGGGATTATATTCGACAAGTCAAAGAATCAGTGAACATCCCTGTTATTGGGAATGGAGACGTGAATACACCTCAGGATGCTAAGAGAATGATAGAAGAAACAGGTGTAGATGCAGTCATGATCGGTCGAGCGGCACTAGGAGATCCTTGGATGATTTATCGTACGGTGGAATACCTAGACTCTGGGATCCTAAAGCCGGAGCCGAGTGTACAAGAAAAGATTGAAGTTTGTTTATTGCATTTTGACCGCCTTGTAGCACTAAAAGGTGAGGCAATTGCAGTTAGAGAAATGCGTAAGCATGCCTCCTGGTACCTAAAAGGCATCCGAGGAAATGGGACAGCTAGAAATATGATTAATCAAATGGAGTCGGCAGAAGAATTAAAGTCATATCTTCGTCACTTTGCAGAAGAGTCAATGAAGGACGGACAAACCTCCAGTTCAATTCTAGCGTAAGTCAAAAGCTGTCACAGTAAGTGGCGGCTTTTCCTCTGTAATCAGAAAAGTGGAAATAACGAAGCCCATAAGCAAAAAGATGAATAGCTAAATGAAATTGTGTACAATAGATGAAACGTGAAGATACGTGCGATAAATGTCGCGGAGGAGTGAAGGAAATGTCTAATATAGAAGAATTAAATGATCAGCTTTTGGTGAGACGCCAAAAGATGAATGCTATACAAGAAAAAGGGTTAGACCCATTCGGAGGAAAATTCGAACGTACTCATATGAGCAACCAAATTGTAGCGGAGTTCAATGAGTATACAAAAGAAACTTTAGAAGAATCTCCAAAAGAAGTTGTAATTGCAGGGCGTATTATGACAAAGAGGGGCAAAGGTAAGGCTGGCTTTGCGCATATTCAAGATTTAGGTGGACAAATTCAAATTTATGTTCGTAAGGATGCAGTAGGAGAAGATGCTTATGAGCTATTCAATACAGCTGACCTTGGCGATATTGTCGGAGTGCGAGGAAATGTATTCCGTACACAAGTAGGGGAGCTTTCTGTGAAAGCTACGGAATTTACGTTCCTAACCAAATCACTACGTCCAATGCCTGAAAAATTTCATGGTTTAAAAGATGTTGAGCAACGATACCGTCAACGTTATTTAGATCTAATGACTAGTGAGGAAAGTAAAACTACCTTTATAGCGAGAAGTAGAATAATTCAATCTATGCGTCGTTATCTAGATAATCAAGGATATCTAGAAGTTGAAACTCCCCTTTTGCATACAGTAGCAGGTGGAGCAGCGGCTCGCCCTTTTATTACTCATCATAATGCATTAGATATGGAGCTTTATTTGCGTATAGCGATTGAGCTGCACTTAAAGCGTTTAATTGTTGGTGGATTAGAAAAGGTTTATGAAATCGGCCGCGTATTCCGTAATGAAGGAGTATCCACGAGACATAATCCAGAGTTTACGATGATTGAATTATATGAAGCTTATGCTGATTATAGAGATATTATGGATTTAACAGAGAACCTTGTTTCTCATGTAGCTTTAGAAGTACTTGGTACTACTACCGTTCAATATGGTGATGATGAAATTAACTTAGCTCCAGGCTGGAGACGTTGGCATATGGCGGATGCGGTTAAAGAAATAACTGGAGTGGACTTCTGGAAAGAGATGACCGTAGAGGAAGCAAGAGCTTATGCTAAGGAGCATGGAGTAGAAATTAAAGATTCCATGGAGGTAGGACATATTCTTAATGAATTCTTTGAACAAAAAGTAGAAGAAACGCTTGTTCAACCTACTTTCATATATGGGCACCCAGTAGAAGTTTCCCCACTGGCTAAGAAAAATCCGGAGGACGGACGCTTTACGGATCGTTTTGAGTTGTTTATCGTAAGACGTGAGCATGCTAATGCTTTCACAGAGTTAAATGATCCTATTGACCAACGTCAACGCTTTGAAGCACAAATGGCAGAAAAGGCAGCTGGTAATGATGAAGCGCATGAAATGGACGAGGATTTCTTAGAGGCTTTAGAATATGGTATGCCACCAACAGGTGGACTTGGAATAGGTATAGATCGTTTGGTCATGCTATTAACAAATTCACCATCCATTCGTGACGTACTGTTATTCCCAACTATGCGTCACCGTGACTAATAAAAAATGAAACGCTACGACAGTAGCGTTTCATTTTTTTGGTAAAATTAACATTTTTAAAAAATATGTTTTACCTCTTGCTAACTTGGTTAGAGCGTGATATAGTTATCAAGCTGTCAATTTCAAACGAGTTTCTCATTGAAACTCTCCGAAAAAAACTTTTAAAAAGTTGTTGACACAAACAAAAGAGTCTGATAAGATATTAAAGTCGCTAAGGCGATAACAAAATGAACATTGAAAACTGAACATGCAAAACGTCAAGATATACAGCGGTTGAAACATATCGCAAAACAAACATGACATCATTTTATGATGATGCCAGCAAAATTTATGAGCTATCAAAGCTTATC